>JAAYVJ010000048.1 GCA_012517265.1 Planctomycetota bacterium
GTCGTCACGTCGGAGAAATCGGCCCCGGTCATCGCGGTGGCGTCGTGGCTGCACAACGCCAGGCCGATCAGGACCGGCCCGGTCATCGGGATCGAAACGGGCGCCCCGATCTGGGTCCAGGCGACGCCGTCCGGCGAAATGGAGCCGGAGAAGTTGTCGCCGGTGCGTTCGATTTTCACCCAGTACGGAGCCGCGACCAGCGAGGCGCTGTTGTCGTTGACTGAGGCGGCGTCGACAACCGGCCTTCGCTGGAAGCTGGCGCCGTTGCCGGCGCTGGCCCCGCCGGGCGTGATGCACATGAAGGCGTGGACGGCCCCGGCGTTGGTGTTCTGGCGGATCATGACGCCGGCCTTGGCCCACACATTGCTGTTGTGGACGCTGTTGACGCGGGCGATGATCGCGCCGTTGCCGGTGAGGGTCTTATGGGCATAGCGGAACTGGTCGCCCGTGCCCCAGATGTCGGCGCCGAGGCCGTTCATCAGGATGTGGCCGGAGGGCAACTCCCGGAACGCCGGCGTGACGCCCTGGTAGTAGAGCGCCACGGCGGCGGCGCCGTGAGCAGTCCAGTTCTGAGGCGAATCGAAGGCCAGCTCGGCCTCGGAGTAGTACGGGGCCGTCGTGTTGTTGTAGGCCAGGGGCATGGACTGCGAGCCCCCGTGAACGATCGTCCTTTCGGCGAACGGGGCCGCCATGTAGCCGACGGTGGAGCCGCTGGCGCCGGTGGTCAGGCCGTCGATCCAGGATTCATAGATCCGGCTGCCCTCGCTGTCGGTGTAACCCTCCATGTCGTCGATGGACGCGAAATCCTGGGTCGTGAAGTTCCAGAGATCGCCGGCGTAAGTGTCGGCCGCGCCGACCTCGTCGACCTTCCAGAAATAGGTCGTCGCAAACTTCAGGCCGTCCGGAGCCAGGGTGGGCTCGGTCACGGTCTGGGCCGCGACGGCGCCGCCGGCCACGGCGTCGGCGTCGGTTCCGAGGTACACCTTATGCGAAACGACATCGCGACCCGACCGCCAGACGAGCGGGGCCTCGACGCTGACGCCCTTGGCATCGGCGCCGGGCCCAGGCTCGAACGCCTTGACGGGGACATAAAAGAACCGGACCTCGGCCAGGCCGACTTGCGGGGCCATGCCGCCCCAGTTGCTGCTGATCGTCAGCCGGACGTATTTGGCCCAGACGCCGTCGAAGGCGACCGTCGTATTCGCGGTGTAGGTCGCCAGGCCCGTCGCTCGGGCGAACTGCGGCACGCCGGTCAGGGGCGTCCAGGTCTGGCCGTCGGCGGAGTACTCGACCGCGACGTCCTTGGCGCCGAATCCGACGAAGCCCTCGATCACCTGGTTGGAGTTCCAGACCCACATCTCGTGCAGCTTGTAGAGAGCGTCGAACTCGAACTGAATCCAGTGCGGCCCGACGTCGGTCGTCGTCCACATCGTCTTGATGTCCGTGGAATGCTGGTCGAGCCCGTCGAGACCCAGACCGCTGACGGCGTTCTGTGGCTCCATGCCGGCCTGCCACGTGGACGCGGTGGCCGTCACGCCGGTGATCGGATAGGCGTACGGCTCGGTCGTGAACCGCCAGACCTCGCCCGGGAAGACGGTGGCGCCGTTGACCTCATCCACGCGCCAGAAATACGTCCGGCCGAAATCCAGTTGTCCGACGTCCAGGGTCGTGACATCCAGGTCCAGGCCCTCGGCGACCAGAGCCGCAGGGGCCGCGGCCTCCACCTCGTCGCGGGAACCGCTGAAATAGACGTTGTGCGTGGCGGCGTAGGCGCCCGGCGTCCAGGACACGTCGGCGGTGGCGAGCACGTCCTTCTGGCCGTTGCCCGGGATCGGGCTCGACGCGCCCTTGCGGACGAAGAAGCTGTCGCCGGCCCGACCCATGGCCAGGATTTCGTCGGCCGTCAAGGGCTTGTCCCAGAAGGCCACCGTCGAGACGTTGATGGGCGCGTCGTCGCGGTCCTGGTTGTTGCCAGCGCAGAACAGGAGGATCGTCGAGGCCAGGCTGAACCGTCCGTCGATTCCCTGCTGGTTGCCCTTGAAGATCTCGACGCCGTCGAAGTAGATGTCGTGCCGAGTCCCGTTGTCGACGACCAGAACCATGCGGTACCACGTGTCGCCCTTGGTCGTAAACGACTTGGTGCTGGAGTAGCCGACAGCACCGATCCCGACGGCGCCCGAGGAATTGATGGTCCAGTCGGCATCGTCCACGTTGGTCGGATTCGTCTGAAACAGGTCGTTGTAGCCGTTCGGCGGATCGGACCGGCTGCTGGCCGGGTAGCTGAAATCGATCAGCAGCGTCCACTCGTTCACCTTCGTGCCGCCGCCGTTGGGGGCGATGCCATGGGTGCAAATGAAGTAGCTCCCTTCGCCGATTTGGACGGCGCCGTCGCCGGCGACGACACCCGCGACCTCTTTGTCCGTGCCGACAAGCTCCAGGGGAGCGCCGACCGTCGCGGCGGTGGTGTCCGGGGGATTGAACTCCCAGACGCTCGTGGGCTCGGGCACGGCCGCCCGTGCCTGCGAGAACAGAACCACAACAAGGAACGAACCAATGAGTCTTTTCATGCCTTTCTCCTTTCTCCTGGCGGGATCATCGCGGGCAGAAACCCGCGGCCAGAGAAAGGGGGACATCCCATGTGCGATGATGCTCCCCTCCTCCGTCCGGATCCTGCACCCGCTGCACACATTTCGACCTCTTCATCACAGAGCGTCGGGCACCCTGCCGCGATCGCTCCCCCCTGCTCCAATATCGCACGTTCTTCTCCTGACAATGGTAGCTTGCGGCGTGCAAATGGGCAAGCAGAAAACCGTTACGTGGCAACGAAGGCGGGCAGAGACGACTGCGGCCCTGAAAACGATCCAGAACGTCCCCAAGCCGCCGGATCAGCGACTCGGTTGCCTCGTCGGGCCCTCCCGGAACGTCAGGGCCGGCGGTCGACCGATGTCGACCACCGGCTCCAGTGTGAGACTCAATTCCACGCCGTCCAAGCGGATCGGCGAATCGCGTGGGAGCGGCCGATCAGTAGTTCGTCAGCGGCACGAAGCCCTTGGCCTCGATGAGTTCCTGACCCTTCTCAGTCAAGTAGAACGTGACGAACCTGTGGGCGACCGAGCCGAGCTTGGGATACCCGTTGGTGAACAGGAACAAGGGGCGGGCCACCGGGTAGGTGCCGTTGCCAACCGTCTGGCGGGTGGGCATGATCCCATCGATCGGCAGGACCTTGACGCCCTCGAGGAAGCCCAGGCCCACGTAGGCGATCGCGCCGGCCGTGGTGCGGACCCGCGACTGGGCCTGCGGATTGGCGTTGACGTACTCGACGCCGGCGGCCATGGGCTGCTTCTTCATGACGAGGCTCTCGAAGGTCTCGTAGGTGCCCGAGGAGGTGTCCCGGCTGATCACGACGATGGGCGTGTTCGAGCCGCCGACCTGGCTCCAGTTGCTGATCTTGCCCGTGTAGATGTCACGGACCTGGGCGCTGGTCAGGGCCTTGACGGGATTGGAGGGATGCACCACGACGCACACGCCGTCCATCGCCACGACGTGGGCGACCGGCAGGACGTTGTTGCCGACGGCCTTCTGGAACTCCTCGGTCTTCATGAACCGGCTCATCGTCGCGATGTCGCACCGGCCGTCGATCAGGGCCGCGGCCCCGTCGCCGCTGCCGGTCTTCTTGACCGTGATGGCCAGGTCCGGCTGGATGCTCTTGAAGTACTCGGCGAACGCGTCCGCGATCGGCCCGACCGTCGTGGAGCCGTCGATCTGGAGCGTTTCCGCGTGCGCTACGACGCCCATCGCCAGGGCCGCAGCCATCATTCCGACAATCATCTTCTTCATGTGAACCTCCATTTGGTCTTTTCTGTTCTCTTGCCGCACACAGGCGTTCCATCCTGGTGTACGCGAGAGTCGTTAGGCCTGTATTGGCATTGTGCTACAATTTGGTTATCTTCGGCGGACTCAGAATTTGACGGCCAGGTCGACCTGCACCCGGTCGTAGTCCTCGCCCTGGCGGCCGGGCCGGTCGAACTCGTCCATGTAGTAGGTCACGCCGGCGGCCACGTTTTTGGCGACCATGTAGTTGAAGGCGAAGCGATGGCCCTTGCCGCCCGCGCCGCCGCCGATGAAGTCCGAGGCGCAGAACTGCCCGACGACCGCGTCGCGCTCCAGCTCGCGGTAATCCCATTCGACCTGCCAGGAGCCGGGGTCCTTGGCCTTGTTGATCGCAACGCCGACCAGCCAGCCGGTGTCCTCGTCGTCCGCGGCGGTGTTCTGGACATAGTCGCCGAAGACCGCGACCGGCAGCTTGGCCACTTCGGCGCCGAACTCCGCAAAGAGCTCGAACAGATCGTAGTCCAGCGCGAACAGGTCGCCCGCCGTGGCGGTGTTGCCGAAGAACGCGTCGTCGTCGGCGTTCCACTCGTCGGCCAGGCTCTCCTCGCCCTGGATATTGCCGTAGTCGAACCAGCTCGCGCCGCCGAGAACGTAGGTGGGCTTGTCGATCTGATGCTTGACGTAGCCCTGGATGCCCCAGAGGGAGGTGTCGCCGCCGCTGGACTCCTCGTTGACCCAGAATCCGCCGGCGACCCAGTTGAGCGTCGTCTTCTCGGTGAGCGACGTGCCGTAGGTCAGCGCCACGCCTTCCGGCGTCAGGTCACTATCCCAGATCAGCTCATTTTTGCCGGGCTTGTAGAAGGGGTTTTCCATCTTGCCGCCGGTGACGCCGGCCCCTTTGAACCACTGCGGATGGTAGCCGAAGAAGGCCTGATCCAGCCAGATAGGCTTCTTGGAGAAGGCCTCGTCCAGCGTCTGGTTCGTGGAGACCGGATCGCCGGAGACTTCGCCGTTGCCGGTGGCCAGACGGAAGCCCAGGTCCCACTCGTCGTTGACCTTGACGCCCAGCCCCAGGCGGGCCCGAATCCGGTTGCGGCTGCGGCTGTCGGTGTCGGCGCCGTCGTCGTCGATATACTCGTACCGGTAGCGGAGATCGCCCGACCAGCTCAGCTTCGACGCCCACTTGAGCGAGTCCGGAATGACGTCGGGCTTCTTCTCCTCTTCGGGCTTGGCCGCGGCGGCCTGCTCGATCTTCTCGTTCATCGCCCGCTCCTTGAGCTTCTGACGGGCTTCCAGTTGATTGATCTTGTCCTCCAGGTCCGCCTGTCTGTGCCTCTGCGCTTGCAGTTCGGCCTTGAGCTGATTGACATCCTCCTGCGCCCCGGCGAGAGCGGGCCCCAGCAGCACCGCCGCACAAAGGACCCCCAAGCCCAGTTGCCACTTTTTCCACTGCCCGTCGGACATGATTGCTTCTCCAAAACGGATTCCCTGCATCGTGCTCCGGAGCCAGTCTCTCGGAGTCACATGCCAGCCATGCGACACGAAATATTCCATACAAGTTAACGGCAAATGAACGTTGTGTTAGATCTCCGTTTGGAAACAGGGGAAATCGTGCCTATCAGGACTGGTCAGAGGGGCGCAGAATGCGTGCGGCATCGGCAGACACGGAACCATGTCTATTGTGGGACCGCTGCGATGAGGTTGTCACTTGCCGGGCAGATAGATCGTGAAGACGCTGCCCTTGCCGGGCGTGCTCTCGACCGTCACCTGTCCGCCGTGGACCTGGGTGATGTGCTTGACGATGGCCAGCCCCAGGCCGGTCCCGCCCAGTTTGCGACTGCGGCTCTTGTCCACCACGTAGAACCGCTCGAAGATGCGGGACAGGTGGTCGGCGGGGATGCCGCAACCGGTGTCCTTGACGCGAATCGCGATCTGCTCTTCCCGGGGCTCGACGCGGACCTCCACCGCGGACCCGGGCTCGCTGTACTTGACGGCGTTGTCGATCAGATTGACGATCGCCTGCTCCAGAAGCGGCGCGTTGACCTTCGCCTGCACGTCCTCCGGGCAGTCGAGCGAGACGGCGATCTGCTTGTGCTCGGCCTTGACCGCAGCCAGCTCGATCGCGGCCTTCAGAACCGCCTTGAGCGGGTGATATTCGAAGGAGATCGCCCGCCGCTCGCTGCCGTCCTCCAGACGGGACAGGCTCAGCAGGTCGTCGATGATGGCGTTGAGCCGCTGGGCGTGCTTGCCGATGATGCTCACGTAGCGTTTGGTCTGCTCGGGGTCGGCGAGTCCCCCCTCCTGCAGGGCCTCGGTGAAGCCCTGGATCGACGTCACCGGCGTCTTGAGCTCGTGCGAAACGTTGGCCACGAAGTCGCGGCGCAGGTCCTCCAGGCGGTGGATGCGGGTCATGTCGCTCAGGACGATCACCGCGCCGGCCCGCTCGCCCCGGGGATCGACCAGCCGGGCCCCCTGGACGTGGAAGAACCGCTCCCCTGCCCCCGAGAACGAGACGTCGTCCTCGGTGGGCTTGTCGCTGGCGAGGGTTTGCCGGACGAACTGCTGGAGCCCCAGATTGCGGACGACCTCCTCGACGGCCCGGCCCTGGGCCTTGGCCTGGTCGATGCTGAGCAACTGGGCGGCCGCCCGGTTGACGCTGACGATCCGCGCGTCGGCGTCGACCGCGAAGACCCCTTCGATCATGCTGGACAGAACCGTGTCGAGTTCGTTGCGCTGCCGAGTGATGGTGACGATCCGATCGCTGAGCTGGGCGGCCATTTCGTTGAGGGCCTTGGCCAGATCGTCCAGCTCGGTCGCCGCGGCGGCGGGGGCCCGGACGTTGAACTGGCCCATCGCGAAGGACTGCGCGACGCGTCTCATGCTCACGATCGGCTGGCTGATGCTGCGCGAGATCAAGAGGCTCAGCGCCGCCACGCACACGACGATGACCAGGCCCGCCCACACCACGTGCGACCGCATATTCGAGATCACGGAATCCATGGCGTTGGCGGAGATCGCCAGGCGAAGGACCGCTTGGCCGGGACTGGCCCCCCCGACGGGCACCGCGACATAGAGCATCTCCCTGCCGAGCGTGGGACTGAAGCGGATCGACTCGCCGAACCCGCCGCGGAGGGCCGCGACGATCTCGGACCGGTCCGAATGATCACCCATCAGGGCGGGGTCCTCGTGCGAGTCTCCCAAGACCCGGCCGGCGGAAGTCACTACGGTGAACCGAAGCCGATCCTCGGTGGTCCGGCCGAACCGCTTGCAGAGCGGATCGATCCCGGCGGGGTCGGCGTCCAGCATCCTGGCGACCTGCGGAGCCGCGACCGTCGCCAGTGCCTTCAGTTCGTCCCTAGCCTCGCTGCGATAGAACACGCGGAAGGCGTGCGAGCAATACGCAGCCACCGCTCCCACGGCCACGAGCGTGACCGCCAGGAACAACGGATACACCTGCCAGATCAACCGCGATCGGAACATAGAGCCTCAGTCCTTGAATCGGTATCCCACGCCGCGAACCGTTTCGATGAGCTTGCCGCAGGCGCCGAGCTTGCGGCGCAGCGCCACGATCTGGACGTCCACGGCCCGGTCGGTCACAAGATAATCGTCCCCGTGGATGGAGTCCACGATCTGGTAGCGGGTGAAGACCTGTCCGGGCCGGCGGGCCAGCGTGTGCAGAATGTTGAACTCGGTCAGGGTCAGCGTCAGGGGCTTGCCGCCCAGGGTGACCTCGTGCCGGCCCGGGTCGATCACCAGGTCGTGCGCCTTGACGAGCCCCTTCTCCTCGGAGGCCTCGGTCGCCCTGCGCAGGAGCCGCCGGACGCGGGCGATCAGCACCTTGCCGCTGAAGGGCTTGGTGATGTAGTCGTCGGCCCCCAGCTCGAGCCCGGCCACGATGTCGGATTCCTCGCCCTTGGCCGTGAGCATGACCACCGGGATCTGCTGGAGCCCGGAGTCGGCCTTGAGCCGTTTGCAGACCTCCAGTCCGTCGATGCCGGGCAGCATCAGGTCCAGCACGATCAGGTCCGGCGTCTTGGACCGGGCCACGGCCAGAGCCTGTTCGCCGGTCTCGCAGGTCAGGACCCGGTACCCCTCCCGATCCAGGTTCAGTTGGACAAGCTCGCGGATGTCGTCTTCGTCATCGACGACAAGGATGCTGGCTTTCGACATCAGTATCTCCTTCTCACAGCCCGGACGGTCGTCCGGCATCGAGCGACGGCCGGCCTTCTCCGCCGGATTCGATCCTGCGGCCGATTATACACAATCGCTGCGCGTGTTGCGACGATTAGCGGAATTCTAACGTCCTATTAACCCGTCTCTAACGCAAAAGGGGTACCTCATGGAAGGTGACCATGCGCGACGCGATGGGGCGGTCCTCGGCGGAGCCGGCCGCCGGAACCGTCGCGGGAATCGCCCTGTGGTCCGGGAGATGTGGATATGCTTGAGACGCTCAGAGTTCTGTTGTGTTGCGTGGGGGCCGTCTATCTGGCGATGCGTCTGTTCGCTCTGATGCGTCTGATCGCCGGGGGTCGTCGTCTCTTGTCGCCCTCCTGTGAAGTCAGCGAGGACGACGACTGTGCAAACCGGGGGATCGCGGCGGGTCGCCGCGACAAAGGCGCGCGTCGGCGGGAACGGACAACCGTCTGATCGAAATCCCCAGCTGCCGCTCCCGGCCAAACCGGATCGGGCGAGGCGGCCGCGCGCCGCGGGGCTGCCGCCTCGCCCGGCTCCGGGCACGAATCACTTGCGGATGTTCTCGGAGATCGCCGAGAGCAGCACTTCGGGCTTGACCGGCTTCTCCAGCACCTTCTTGACCGGCAGCCAGGTCTCGTCCGGCTCGAACCCGAACGGCAGGTTCATCTCGCGGCGAATCCCGGTCATGATGATGATCGGGGTCGTCGCCAGCTTGGGGTCCTCATGCAGCTCGCGGGCGACGTTGAACCCCTCGTTCTTCGTGGTCATCATCACATCGAGCAGGATGATGTCCGGGTTCTCCGCCTTGGCCTTGGCCACGCCGTCCTTGCCGTTGGACGCCGTGTGGACCTCGTACCCCTTGGCGTCCAGCAGGTTCGAGATCGCATCGACAAATTCCGGGTCATCATCAATCATCAGCACTTTTTTCGACATCGTTTGCATCTCCTTGAGTTCGCGTGCACGCTACTAATTGTACAGCGCTTTCGCCAGATCGGCGTCGGACGAGGCTTCCCATGGCGAGTTCTCGCCTGGGGCGGCCCCGGTCAACCGCAGCGCATCCCCTCGGGCATAGTCCACCCGACGGCCCATCGCGGTCACCATCTTCTCGACGGCGGCCACGCTTCGCTGGGGCGTCAGGTCGCAACCGGCCTTGCCGGGGTAGATATCGTAGAGCCGGCGAACGTCGCCGGGCGTGAAGTTCGGCATAATGACGTTGGCCCCGGCGGCCAGAGCCCGGGGTCGCTCGTCCCGGCCGTGCAGCGAGCCGATCGCGGTGCTGGCAGGGATGTGGGCGGTGGGACAGAGGATTCGCGTCAGCGCGATCACCTTCACCGTCGTCTCCAGGTCCCCCGCCGGCTCGCCGGCCAGGGGCGTCTGGGAGTGGGGGATGAACGGACTGACGCTGATCATGTCGAAGCCGCCGCGTTTGAAGAACTCCAGATCGCCGGCCAGGCTCTCGACCGTCTGGCCCTTGAGGCCGACGAGATTGCCGCTGCCGACCTGGTAGCCCAGAGCGGCTAGGTCCTCCAGACACCGTATCCGATTCTCGAAGCTCATGCCGGGGTGGAGCGCTCCATACAGGGCGGGATCGGAGGTCTCGATCTTGAGCAGGTACCGGTCGGCCCCCGCCTCTTTCCACATCTGATATTCCTGGCGGCTCCGCTCGCCGACGCAGAGCGTGATGGCCGCGTCCAGCGACGATCGAATGGCCGCAATGACCTCTCTGAGCCAAACAGCGTCGAGATTATCCTCTTCGCCGCTTTGGAGCACAATGGTTTTTATCCCGGCCTTGCAAATATTTCGGACCGCTTCGAGAATCTGGTCCCGGGTCAGCCGGTACCTGGCCAACCGGGTGTTCCGCCGGTTCAGGCCGCAGTATTGACATGTGTTCCGGCAGACGTTGGAGAATTCGATGATGCCCCGCAACAGGACGCCGTCCCCGACGGACCGACGCCGCACCGCATCGGCGAACCCCGTCAACGAAGCCATCTCGACGGGGTCCGCGATGCGCAGAATACGGATCAGATCCGCCCGGTCCGGGGTGGGGGCCGAGCCGATTCGCTCCAAGACCGTCTCTATGCCGGATCGGGCCACTACTTGTCCTTTTCCGCCTGCTTGCGGTAGTCCTTGAGGATCTGGACGACCTTCTTGGGGGTCAGCTCGCCGTGGATCTTCTCCCCGATCATCGCGACCGGAGCCAGACCGCAGGCGCCGAGGCACCGGGCCGGGGCCAGGCTGAACACCCCGTCCTCCGTCACGCCGCCGACGTCGATCTTCAGCTCGTCCTTGACGGCCTGCAGGATCTGGGCCGCGCCCTTGACGTAGCAGGCGGTGCCCAGGCACAGCGCGATCTCGTACCGCCCCGGCGGGGTCAGCTTGAAGTAGTGATAGAAGGTCGCGACGCCCCAGATGTGCGCCGTCGGGATGCCCATCGTCTGGGCGATCTCGTCCATCACGTGGTTGGGCAGGTACCCGTACAGCGACTGCGCCTTGTGCAGGATTGAAATGAGCTGCGACTGGGCGTTCTCCTGTTTCTGAAGCTCGGCCATGTGCGCCTTGAGCTCGGCGAGCTTCTCCTCGTGCGTGGCGGGCGTCGCCCGTTCTTTCGTCGAAGTCTTTGCCATGTGATAAGTCCTGGTTCCTTTCTCGTGGGACCGCGGAACTCCGGGTCCCTTCGTCAGATTTCAGAAGTACAAATCGCGCTTGCCGGCCTTGGTCTGTTCGTAATACTTCATGAACGCCTCGAAGACCTCGGGCTGTCGCTGTTTGACCTGCTCGATTTCCCGGGCGATCACCTTCTCGCCGGCGGCGAGGGTCTCGGGGCTGGCGAAATCGTCCAGCCACTCGCGGAACGTGATGACGGCGTTGAGCTTGCAGAACTGGCCTTCCTTGCCGCTTCGCAACAGGCCCATGATCTTGTCCCCGGTGCGCCCGCAGCGATAGCCGGCCGTGCAGAACGACGTGATGTAGCCGGCCTCGGCCAGCTCCCGGATCACAACATCCAGCGACCGGGTGTCGCCCAGGATGAACTGCTGGCGGTCGTCCTGCTGCCGGTCGTCCGGCCGGTCGGCGTACCCGCCGATCCCGATGCGACTCGACGCGTCGTACTGCGTGCAACCCAGAGGCAGAACCTCCCGCCTCATCTGGGCGGTCTCGCGGGCGGTCAGAATCATGCCCGTGTAGGGCACCGCCAGGCGGATCACCGTCACCAGCCGCTTGAAGTCCTCGTCGCTGACCCGATAGGGAAGGTCGTTGAGAAACGGCGTGTTGTGCGCGGGCTCCAGTCTCGGGAACGAGATGGTGTGCGGCCCGATGCCGAACTTCTTCTCCAGATCGATCGCATGGTGCAGAAGCGCCATGACCTCGAACTTCCAGTCGTACAGGCCGACCAACGGCCCGATCCCGACGTCGTCGATCCCGGCTTCCATCGCGCGATGCATGCAGTACAGCCGCCAGCGATAGTCGCCCTTGATCGTGTTCTTCGGGTGGAGCTTCGCGTACGTCGCCTTGTGGTACGTCTCCTGGAACACCTGGTACGTGCCGAGGCCCGCATCCCTCACGATGCGGTATTCCTCGACCTGGAGCGGGGCCCCGTTGATGTTGCAGCGGTGAATCTGGCCCCAGCCGCGCCGGGTCTTGACCTTCACGTCGTAGATGGTCCGCAACGTTTCGGCCATGTACTCGACGCCGGACTTCGGATGCTCGCCGTAGACGACGATCAGCCGCTTGTGGCCGATCTGTCCGGCCAGCACTTCGGTCTCCCGGCGGACCTCGTCTTGCGAGAGAATCAGCCGGGTTTCCGCATGGTTGCTGCATCGAAAACCGCAGTACGCGCAGTTGTTGACGCACAGATTGCTCAGGTACAGCGGCGCGAAGGTCACAAAGCGATTGTCGTAGACCTTCGTTTTGACCGCGGAGGCGGTCTGCCGCATCTCGGCCAACAGCTCCGGGTCCGTGACGTGGATCAAGCAGGCCGTTTCCTCCGGCGTCAGCGTCTCGATGGCGAGAGACTTGGCCAGGATGTCGCGTACCCGCTTGGCGTCACAGCCCCGGTTGGAGGCCAGAGCCTGCTCGATCGCAGGCTCGTCGATGAAGTCCCGACCGTTGTCGAGATACTTCTCTATCTGCTCGGGCTTGATCCGATCGCGGATCCAGCCTCGCGTGGACTTGCCGTCCTTCACCGTCGTCACAGAAACCACCCCCTTAGACGATCTTCAACTCAGGCGAGACGATGCCCCGCGGCAGCTTCGCCTTGTAATGGGTGTGCAAAAGCTCGTGCGATTTCTCGCTGAGCGGCCGGCCCAGATACTCGCGATAGAGCCTCTGGATGTCCGGGTTGTCATGGCTGCGCCGGATCGTCTTGCCCCGATCCAGGTCGTAGAGGGCCTGGGCCCGAAGCCGCAGCGCCTCTTCATCGAGCGGAATCGAGTTGGCCGTGGCGTAGGGCTGGCCGCCGCCGCCGATGCAGCCGCCGGGACAACCCATCACTTCGACGAAGTGGAACCGGTTGCGATCCTTGCGGACCATTTCCATGACCTTGTGGGCGTTGCCCAGGCCGTGCGCGACCGCCAGGCGAAGCTCTTTGCCGTCGATGACGACCTTGGCCTCCTTGACGCCCTTGAAGCCGCGAATGTCGGCCAGTTCGATGTCGATCAGGGTCTCGCCCGTGTACAGCTCGTACGCGGTGCGGACCGCGGCCTCCATCACGCCGCCGGTGACGCCGAAGATGGCGCCGGCGCCGGAGGACAGGCCCAGCGGAGAGTCCGGCTTCTCTTCCTTGATGTTCACGAAATCGATGCCGGCCGACTTGATCATCCAGGCCATCTCGCGGGTCGTGACGACGAGGTCCGTCGCCCGCATGCCGTGGACGTCCAGCTCAGGCCGCGTGGCCTCGTACTTCTTGGCCGTGCAGCACATCGTCGCGACGCTCAGGATCTTCTTCGGGTCGATCTTCATCTTCTCGGCCCAGTAGGTCTTGATCATCGCCGAGGCCATCGACATGGGCGACTTGGCCGTCGAGATGTGGTCCAGCATGTCCGGATAGAACTGCTCCACGTACTTCATCCAGGCGCTGGAGCACGAGGTGATCAACGGCAGCGGGCCGTTGCCCTGGAGCCGCTCGAGGAACTCGCTGCCCTCTTCCATGATCGTCAGGTCGGCGGCGAACTGCGTGTCGAAGACGTAGTCGAACCCGAGCCTTCGCATCGCGGCGATGAGCTGGCCTTCCATGTTCCGGCCGGGCGCCAGACCGAAGGCCTCGCCGATGGCGGCCCGGACCGAAGGCGCGAACTGCGCGACCTTGATCAGGCTCTTGTCGTTGAGCTTCTCGAACAGCTCCTGGGTATAGTTCTTCTCGACGAACGAGGCCGTCGGGCAGACGTTGATGCACTGGCCGCAACCGCTGCAGACGCTCTCGGCGAACGGCATGTTGTACGCCGGCATGACCACCGTGTTGAACCCGCGGTGGGCCTGGGTCAGGCAGTGGACGCCCTGGATCTCCGAGCACATCCGCACGCAGCGCCCGCAGAGGATGCACTTATCCGGATCGCGGATGACGCTGGCGCCGGAGAGGTCTTTCTCATAGTGCTTGCGCTCGCCGGTGAAGTGGCGATGGCGGATGCCCATGGAGTAGACCAGCCGCTGGAGCTCGCAGTTGCCGTCGCGCTCACAGGTGTGGCAGTCCTCGGGATGGTTGTCCACCAGGAGCTCGACGATGTCCCGGCGGGCCTGGCGGAGTTCCCTGGTGTTCGTGCGGATCTTCATGCCGTCCGCGACGGGATAGCAGCACGAGGCGATGAAGTTCCTCATCCCCTCGACTTCGACGATGCACACCCGGCACGCGCCCTCGATCGAGAGCTTGGGGTGATAGCAGAGCCGCGGAATGTGGTAGCCGCACTTGTCGGCCGCCTGCATGATCGTCTGGCCAGGATCGACCTTGTATTCCTTGTCGTTGATCGTAATCGTCAGTTTTTTCGTATTGTCCATGTTCTATCCTCAAACCTTTGCGATGGCTTCGAACTTGCAGGTGTTGAAGCACAAACCGCAACGGACGCATTTGTCCTGGTCGATCGTGTGCTTGGTCTTGGGGCTTCCGGAGATCGCGCCGACCGGGCAGACCCGCTTGCAGGCGCCGCAGCCGATGCACTTGTCGCCGATTTCGTACGAGACGAGGCACTTGCAGGCCTTCGCCCGGCACTTCTTGTCGCGGATGTGCTCCTCGTACTCCTCGCGGAAGTTCTTGATCGTGCTGAGCACGGGATTCGGCGCCGACTGGCCCAGGCCGCACAAGGCGGACTTTTTGATCATGTTGCCGAGCCGTTCGAGGTTCTCGATGTCGCCGGGCTTGCCCTTGCCCTCGGTGATCCGGACCAGGATCTCGAGCATGCGCTTGGTGCCTTCGCGGCACGGCGTGCACTTGCCGCAGGACTCGTCCTGGGTGAACTCCAGGAAGAACCGGGCGACGTCGACCATGCAGGAGTCCTCATCGATGACGATCATGCCGCCGGAACCCATGATCGAGCCGGCCTTGGTCAGTGACTCGTAGTCGATCGGCGTGTCCAGATACTGTTCCGGAAGGCAGCCGCCGGAGGGACCGCCGGTCTGAACGGCCTTGAAACGCTTGCCGAACGGGATGCCGCCGCCGACGTCGTAGATGATCTCGCGGAGCGTCGTGCCCATCGGGACCTCGATCAGACCGGTGTTGACGACCTTGCCCGCCAGGGCGAAGACCTTCGTGCCCTTGCTGGTCTCGGTGCCGACCGTGCGGAACCAGTTGGCGCCGTCGAGGATGACGACCGGGACGTTGGCCCAGGTCTCGACGTTGTTGATGAGCGTGGGCTTGCCGAACAGGCCGACCGCCGCCGGATAGGGAGGCCTCGGCCGCGGCATGCCGCGAGCGCCCTCGATCGAGTGGATCAACGCGGTCTCCTCGCCGCAGACGAACGCCCCGGCGCCCAGCCGGATCTCGATGTCGAATGAGAAGTTCGACCCGAGGATGTTCTTGCCCAGCAGACCGTGGGCCCGGGCGTCCGCGATGGCCTTCTCGATTCGCTTGATCGCCAGCGGGTACTCGGCCCGGATGTAGACCACGCCGCGCTCGGCGCCGATGGCGTAGCCCCCGATGGCCATGCCCTCGACGATCGTGTGCGGATCGCCCTCGATGGCGCTTCGGTCCATGAAGGCCCCGGGGTCGCCCTCGTCGGCGTTGCAGATCACGTACTTGGGCGTGGCTTTTTCATTGGCGGTGAGCCGCCACTTACGACCGGTGGGGAAACCCGCGCCGCCGCGTCCGCGGAGGCCGGACTTCTCGATCTCGGCGACGACCTGGTCCGGCGTCATCTCGGTGATCGCCTTGGCCAGGGCCTCGTAGCCGCGGAGCGACAGGTAGTCGTCGATGTTCTCCGGGTCGATGATGCCGCAGTTGCGGAGCGTGACACGCATCTGCTTGCCGAAGAATTTCGCGTCGCCGAAGACGCGGAAGAACCGGTTGTACAGGTGGTCTTCCTGGATCACCAGGCGCGCCACGGGTCGATTGTTGACCAGGTGCTCCTCGACGATCTCGGGGATGTCCGCCTCGGTCAGACGGCCGTAGATGGTATAGCCGGGATTGACCACCATGATCGGGCCCTTGTCGCACATGCCCAGGCAACCGGACAGGCCGATGGTCGTTCGGTCGGCCAGGCCGTGCTTGTCCAACTGCTCCCGCAAAATTGCGGTGAGCTTGCGCGACCCCTTGTTGATGCACGAGGTCCCGTCACAGACGATGATTCGATATGGTGTCGCAGTCACTGTGCCTATTCCTTTCCAGTAGGGTGGAGCTTGTCCCACCCTACCCGTTTCATCAGTCGATAACCCACTCTTTGATGATTTCGCCGTTCTTGAGGTGACGCTCGATGATCTGCTGGGCCCGGTCCTTGTCCACCTTGCCGTACTTGACGGGGCTCTTGCCCGCCTCGATCACCTCGACGGTCGGCTCCAGGTTGCAGCGGCCGGCGCAGCCCTTCTGGCTCAGATACACGTCGGTCAGGCCGCGACTGACGGCCTTCTGGAAGACTTCCATGACGTCTTTCGAGCCGGCGGCGATCTCGCAGGTGGCCATGCCTACGTACACCCTCTTCGTGGAGAGATAGCCCTTGCCGATGATTCGGCTGACGGCCTCGGCCCGTTTCTTCTTGATCAGTTCCAATGGGGTCGGCATCTTTCTTAGTTCCTTTCTATCCGAAATACGAACGAGTTCCCGTGCTCCCGAGGCTCGACAGTGATCGTTCCCCCGTGCTTCTCGATGATCTGCTTGGTGATGTACAGACCAAGCCCGGTGCCCTTGACTTTCTTGGTCTCGGGGTTGTCGAGCCGCGAGAACTTCTGGAACAACTTCGCCCTTTGCTCTTCGCTCATGGGCGTGGAATCGTTATAGACATCCACCTCGATCATCCCGTCGATCTGGTGGGCGCTGACTTTGATCTTCCCGGCGTCCGGGCTGTACTTGATCGCGTTGCTGACGAGGTTGTTCGCCACGATCTGCATCAGGTCCGCGTCGGCGTTGACCACCATCTCCGGGCTGATCTCGTTGGCGATCTTGAGGCTCTTCTTAACCGCCATCGGCGACAGCGAGTTGATCGAGCTGTCGAAGACGTCCTTCTTGAGGTTCAGGCTCGTCTTGTGCACGGGCAGTTCGCCCCGCTCGACCCGGCCCAGGCTCAGGAACTTCTTGACCGTGGCGTCCAGGTAGTCGAGGTTCCTCGTGACCGAGTCCAGGGCTTTTCTCTGCTTGAAGTTGACCAAGCCCAGATACCCGTCGCGAACCGCGTAGGCGTTCATCACCGCCGAGGCCAGGATGCCCTTGAGCTCGTGGGCGACGAACCCGATCAGGTCGATGTAGCTCTTGTTCGTGGACGCGAGCTTCTCGTTGGAGACCCGCAGGCTCGCCTCCCGCTCCTTCAGGCCCAGCGACATGGCGTTGAAGGCCTCGGCCATGCTGTTGATCTCCTTGATCGATGTGTTCGGATCGATCTGATAACCCCAGTCGCCGGAGGCCAGGCACTCGCTGGCGCGGACGACCTCGGTCAGAGGCTTGGAGATCGCCCCGGCCAGCACGAACGAGAAGATCACCGCGATCGCCGAGACCCCGACGACCGACAACAGAAACAGTTGCATGACCTCGCGGGCCATGTCCGTGAACGGCTGCTCCAGGGTGCCCACGTACAGGATGCCGATGATCCCGCCGTGAATGTCTCTGATCGGCTCGTAAGCACTTTTGTAATAATCAGTTACAACAAATGCCCGCTCGTGCCAGGTGCCGCCCTGCTCGACGACCGCCCGGTAGACCTCGTCGGAGACGCGGGTGCCGATGGCCCGCTGGCCGTCCTTGTTCTGGACGTTGGTGGCGATCCGCACGTCGTCGAGAAAGATCGTCACGGTGCCGACCGGCTTGTCCTTGTACATATCCCGACCGTAAACCATATCGCGGACGTGGTCCACGAAGCTGTAGTCGCGGTTGATCGCCCGCCCGCCGTACAGGACGCCGACGACCGCCCCGTTGCCGTCGAGAACCGGAACCGCATATTCCTTGGCCATGACCAGGTTGAGGGTCGTACGGCTCGTGGGCCGGGCCCTCGGGGTCGACTGGATCTCGATGGGCTGCTTGCCGGGGAAATCGCCCATTGTGGCCAGTTCCTCGACCGAGATGATCCGCGTCCCGCCGACCGGTCTGGCCTTCTCCCCCGCCGAGCGGGCGATCTCGCTTCGCACAGAGCCCAATTCGGCGACGGTCACGTAACACAGATAGTGCACGCCGAGCTTGTCCTTCAATGCCTCGATGTTGCCGTTGGGCGAAACCAGCTTCAGCGCCTGGCCGATGCGCTCGATCTCGGCCGTATAGACCGTCCGCGCGGTCGCCAGGTCATGGATGACCTTGCGGTCGGTCCGCCCGATGATGTCCTTCTGAATCACCCAGTACCCCAGCAGGGCGATGGAGATCGACAGCACCAAGATCACCATGAGGAACGAGAGCAGGATTCTCGTCTTCACAGAGACCGGCGGCAGTATTCGGCTAGTTTCCGTTTTCGTGGGCATTGACGAAATAGATCAGATTCTCAAGTTCTGTCTCGAGGTTGATATTGTTCACGATCGAGCCGTTCGGGGCCTTGAGGCAGATCGGCGCGAAATTCAGAACCCCCTTGATCCCGGCCGCCAGCACAAGCCCCAACACCTGCTGGGCGGCGTAGTCGGGGACCGCGATGATCGCCAGCGTGATGTTGCGGCTCTTCACGAATTCGGCCAGATTCTCCAGAGGCAGTACAGGCGGTTTGCCGTCCGGATTGTACTTCACCGGATCGATCTCGAATCCGGCGGCGATGCTGATGCCGCTTCGCTCGAAGCCAGGATAGTGCAGCAGGGCCCGCCCCATGTTGCCGACGCCGATCAGAACGAACTCCTGAAGCTGCTCTTTGCCCAGGATCTTGTTGAGTTGATCGGCCAATTCGTCGACCTTGTAGCCCCCTCGGCGGTTCCCTGTGATTCCGAACAGAGAGAAATCCTTGCGAACCTGGGCCGCCGTGACACCGGCTGCGTCCGCCAAATTATCGGAAAAGACCCTGACGAAGTTCAGCGTCTTGAGCCGATTCAGCGCGTTTTTGTACCTGGATAACCGTATTATACAACTTCGATTGGCCATGACCTGCACGCCTTGTTCCCATGCGTTCGAGCTAGCGACAAACCCAGTGGGGTGCCCCCCGAAATGCTCAAAGCTCTTTATCGCACCATTATCGAACATATACACATGCAGGTCAAGGAAAATGTTGCACCATTTTTCACATCTGAGTTCCAGATATCAGTACTAAAAACGAGGATTGGGGTTCAGATCGCCCCTGAGGCACTGCCGAAAGGCCCATGCGAAACGGACCTGCGATGCCGGGATGGGAACACCTCCCGGGGCCGACCCCGCCCCCTGGCCCCTTCCATCCCCACTATCTGCTTGGTCAGCTAGGTCGAAGCACGACAGGCGGCATAACCCGACCAGTCTTCGCCTCATACGCAAAAGCAGGAGAAGTCTTATGTTACGAAAATCACAAAAAGCATGGTCTTTAAGACTCAGCGATCATCCAAGATGCCAGACAATCCCCAGCCTCGTGCCATATGGAAAGGGTCAATGACCTGACCGCGTACGTCTTTGTAGTATATCAGTAGGATAATTTGAAATCCATCTAGGCAAAGCCTGCCTCCAGGAATCCCCCATGATGGCCGAAGTCTATCGCGGCGGCATGCCAGAACGAGAGGTTCTCGCGAGAACCGCATCTGATGAAGGAGAGCGCGATGCCGGACGCACTTGCACAAGATCGCCAGAGACAGACAGCAATGATTGAGAAGGAGGGCAAGTACCTGACCTTTGCCTTGGGAGCGGAGGAGTACGGCCTGGAAATCCTCAAGGTCCGCGAGATCGTCGGATACATCAATGTGACCGCCGTGCCGCAGACGCCGTCGCACGTCAAGGGCGTCGTCAATCTCCGCGGCCAAGTCATTCCGGTCGTCGATCTGCGGGCCAAGTTTGGCATGGCCACCACCGAGGTCACCGAGCAGACCTGCATCATCGTCGTCGAGATCACCCAGAGCGGCCGCAAGTCCAACACCGGCATCATCGTCGACCGCGTCCAGGAAGTTCTGGACATCTCCGGCCAGCACATCGAGGAGGCGCCGCAGTTCGGCGATTCGGTTGACACCGACTTCATCCTGGGCATGGGCAAGGTCGGGGACAAGGTCAAGATCCTATTGGACATCGACCGCGTCCTGGCCGCAAGCGACTCGGCCGTACACTGAGCCTATCGCTGTATGAGTGCATTGAAAAGGAGAGACCGATGCTGGAGAGAATGAGACTCGTCACAAAACTGGGGGGAGTGTGCATTCTGTTGGCCGCCGTCCCGGTCACGATCATGGGCGTGTTGAGCCTGCATGCCCAATTGTCCTCAGGGAACCGGGTGTCCGAATTGACGGGGGAACGTCTGCGCAAGAACGCCGAGGACGCCCTGCTTTCAGGCACGAAGCAGGACGGCCAGACCGTGTCGGCCTTCATCGCGGGAGCCCAGAACGACACTCTGGCCCTCGCCGCCTCGGGAACCGTTCATTCCTATGTCCAGGCAAAGACCGGATCGAGCGAACTGTGGAATCGCATCACGCGAGCGCACTGCGATCTGATCCTCAACGGGCTCCTCGACGCGGCTGTCCTTCAGAAGGCCTCCGCCGAACAGACCGCCGGAGTCGATACGACCCTGCCCAAGATGGTCCTGTCCAAGAAAGTCGGGAAGACCGGCTATGCCTTCGTGCTCAACTCCAAGGGCGACACCCTGGTTCACCCCCGAACGGAGTTCGTTGGCAAGAACGTGATCACCGACATGAAGCTGACCGTCTTCCAGGAAATGCTCGACCGTCGCAAGTCCGGCGAAAACGGGTGGCTCACGTATGCGTTCGAAAACCGCCAGAAGTTCCTTGCTTACACTTATTTCGCCGACTGGGACTGGCTCGTATGCATCAGCGGATACATGGATGAGATGAGCCAGGCGGCGGCCGAGGACAGCATTCAACTTCTCCGGCGGGACATGCTCGAGGTCGCGCAGCGAGTCAAGCTGCAAACGGCCAAAGGCCCGAAACCCTGCTATTCCCAGGTTCGATTCCTCGATGCGGGGGGAAAAGAGATTGTGGTCGTCAACAACGGCGTCCTCGTGAACGAAAGCGCCCTGGGGACACGAAGCGACGCCGACTGGTTTGAAACCGCCAAGAAGATGCCCGAGGGGCAGGCTTACATCACGCCTGTGGAAATCGCCAAGAACACGGGCAGTCCGGAGATCCGCATCGCCGCCCCGGTGTACGTGCAGGGGGAACCGCACGGCGTTGTCGTCATCAACGTGGATTGGAGTCTGGTCCAGGATCTGCTGGCCGACAGCATCTATGGAAAGACGGGCTACGCCTACATCCTCAACGAGAAAGGAGTCCTCCTCACGCATCCCAAGTACACGTTGAAGGACAACACGAACCTCAGCGACTCCAGTTTCGGCAAACTGGCGACGATTGTCAAAGACCAGATGCTCCAGGGCGCCACGGGAGTGTCACGCTATCTCTTCGAGGGCGTGGACAAGTACGCAGCCTTCTGTCCGCTGGTGTTGGGAGACAATCACTATGTCGTCGCAACCACGGTGCCGGTGGATGAGGTGACCGAGATCGTCCGCGAGATCGACCTCATCGTGGCCGGCGGGACTCGCGTCCAGCTTTGGATCGTCGCCATCGCGGTTGTCGCGATGGCTGGAGTCGGCATGGCGATCGGAGTTCTCTTTGCGCGATCCGTTTCGAAGGCGCTCGGTCGAATCGTAGTGCAGTTGACCGAGGGGGCCGAGCAGGTCGCTTCGGCATCCAGCCAGGTCTCCTCGGCCTCGCAGTCGCTGGCCGAAGGGGCGACGGAGCAGGCCGCCGGCCTGCAGGAGACCTCCTCCAGCCTTGAAGAGATGTCCAGCATGACCAAGCAGAACGCCGACAACGCCCAGCAGGCCAACACCCTGGCCGCCGAGGCGAAGAAGGCCGCCGGCTCCGGCGTCGAATCGATGAGCCGGATGAACGCCGCGATCCAGGAGATCCAGAGGAGTTCCGACGAAACCGCCAAGATCATCAAAGTGATCGACGAGATCGCGTTCCAGACGAATCTGCTGGCACTGAACGCCGCGGTGGAAGCGGCGAGGGCAGGCGAGGCGGGCAAGGGCTTCGCCGTCGTCGCCGAAGAGGTGCGGAACCTGGCGATGCGATCGGCGGAAGCGGCCAAGAACACCGCCAGCATGATCGAGGAGTCGGTCAAGAACTCCAAGAACGGCGTGGACATCGCCAGCGAAGTCAGCAAGGTCCTCGAAGAGATCGTCCAAAGCGTGGGCAAGACGACGGACCTGGTCAGCGAGATCGCGGCGGCTTCGCAGGAACAGGCCCAGGGGATCGACCAGGTGAACACCGCGGTCTCTCAGATGGACAAGGTGACGCAGCAGAACGCCGCCAACGCCGAGGAATCGGCCAGCGCGTCGGAAGAGCTCAGCGCCCAGGCGGAAAGCATGAAGGAGATTGTGAGCCAACTGGTGGCGATGGTCGAGGGCGCCGGCTCGCAGGCGGCCCGGTCGCACGCAGGCGGATCGGATCGTCACGCCGTCCGTTCGAACGTCGAGACTCAGTTCCGCGCGGTTTCGAAGCCCCGGCCGAATACCCGCAAGTTCGCCAGGTCGGACGAAGTCCTGCACGAGATCGCCGAGCCGTCCGGCAAGTCGCGGGCCGCAGCCTCGAAATCCGCCGCAAAGGCCGCGATCCCGCTCGAAAGCGACCACGAAAGCCTCAGGGAATTCAACAGCTAAGATCCCTTTCACCAAAGGCCGTTCCATAGCGGCCGAACACCCGGGTGGAGAGGAAGTCCGCCCGGGTGTTCTCTTCTCTTGAGACAACCTGCGCCGGATTGGGGTTTGCCCTTGCGGTCGCGGTCTCGGCGGGTGCTGCAGGAAGGTCTTCGCGATGCCCCGGTTGGAGCCCTCGCGGCTCTCCGTGGAGTCCTCGTCAGGAGGGCTCTTCTCGCAATCCAATGCTTGTCCGACTATGCCATGCCCTTCACCGCGAATGGCCCAGCGCCGCCTGGATATCGCCTACGAGTCGCTCGTCGAGCGGGTCGACGGCCGGTTCGTACCGGGCGATCACCTCGCCCTGCCGGCTCACCAGGAACTTGGTGAAGTTCCACGGAATGTCGCCACCGAACCGGGGAAGGCCCGTTAAGAAACGGTACAGCGGATGGATGTCGTCGCCTTGCACGGAGATCTTCGCGAACAGCGGAAAGGTGACGCCGTAGGCGGTGGAGCAGAACTCCTTGATCTGCTCGTTCGTCCCCGGCTCCTGGCCCCGGAAGTTGTTGGCCGGGAAAGCGAGCACCGTCAGCCCCTGATCGCGGTACTTCTCGTACAGGGCCTCGAGCCCGGCGTACTGCTTCGTGTAGCCGCACTTGCTGGCGACGTTGACCAGGAGCAGGACGTTGCCGCTAAACCGGCTCAGCGGGACAGGGTTGCCGTCAATGTCGTCCAATTCGAACGAATACAGACGTGGGGATGCGGCTTCTTTCGATTCAATGGTCCCTTGGGAAGATGAAGCGACGGGCTCCTGCTCGTGACCGCATGACGACGCCAGAAGCAGCCCCGCAACCAGGATCGCGCCAATAGTGGTTTTCACAGGTTTCTCCTTGTCTCAGACGGAACTGTGGTTTCATAGAACTCCAGATCGGAGGCAGGCCCTTGGGCAAGACAGGGGACCCCGATCTCGCCGGACCTTCTGTCCACAAGCCCAACCGGCTCACCGACACCCCTGTCTGCGGGGCGTCTTGTCGTGCCCCCAGGAGTCTTACCCCGATCCGGCGAGCCTTTCCACCGGGGGCGACGCCTCGGTTCGAAGCGCAGGCCCGAATTCCATCCCGTTCAACGGTTGAGCCACCAGATCGACGCATTCAGAACTCCCGCGAAGGACACCCACGCCAAGTATGGGGCCAGAAGCCCGGCCGCTACCCCCGATATCCAGGCGAAGCGCCACAAGGTGACGACGAGCGCGCCCCAGAGCAATATGAGCACAATCAGCGCCAACCCGATCCGATGCCAGCCAAAGAACACCGGGGACCACAGGGCGTTGAGAACGAGCTGCACCAGGAACCAGGCCAGAGCCGCCCGCACACCCCGCGAATCCAGGCCTTTGCGCCATACGAGAAACGCCGCGACGCCCATCAGAATGTACAGGGTCGTCCAGACAGGGCCGAAAACCCACCCCGGCGGCGTGAACGAAGGCTTCCGGATCGCTCCATACCACGCCTGAAACCCGCCTGGTCCGGGGACCAACGAACCAATCACCCCGGCTCCCAGACTCGCACCGCAGGCCGCGGTCAGACGGAGAAGATCCTTGCCGCTCACAATCAACCTCTCTTTCCAGGCGTCAATACACGGACACTCGTCGCGATCAACCAACAGCTATACAGGCCGTCCAAACGGCGGGTTCCGCCGGAACAAAGGCAAAATCTCCGCGCGCTTTCACAGAACCCGGAGCCCGCCGGGCTGTAGAAAGAACGCGGGCAGTTGCGCCGAAGGTCGTGGCTGGCGGAAGCAGGTGACGTGAGGCAAGAGCAGGGGCAGAAAAGAGAGAAAGGAACCGGAATGAACATCTTCGAATTCGCGATGGACAAGGAGAAGTACAGCGAGTTGTACTACCGCGACCTGGCGCAGAGGAGCACGAGCGCCGGATTGAAGAACATCCTGACCATGCTGGCCGATGAAGAGGCCAAGCACTACCGCACCATGGAACACATGAAGGCGGGAACGCCGCGATCGGTCGCCGATACGCCGGTCCTGGGCAGCGCCAAGAAGATCTTCGAGAAGATGCGCAAGGAGGCGGAGAAGGTCGACTTCCACATGGGCGAAGTGGATCTCTACAGGAAGGCCGCCAAGATCGAGGAAGAGAGCAAGCGGTTCTACAGTCAGAAAGCCCAGGAGGCGACCGATCCCACCCACAAGGAAATCCTCCGCAAGCTGGCCCAGGAGGAGGACAGGCACCTGGTGTTGATGGACAGCCTCGTGAGCTTCGTGTCCCGGCCGGACACCTATCTCGAAGACGCCGAATTCAGCCACATCGACGACTACGTGGAGGAGGAGTTCTAAGGTTTCGGCGGTGGAGCGAGCCCCCGGGAAAAGACCCCCGGCGGCGCCCGGTTCCCCGCCAAAACGGCTTCCGCGCTATTGCGGCTTCGGACCTGGTGCGATTACCGTTTTGGCGGAGAACTCCCTTTGCAGATCGCTTTCCAGGCGTCCGAGGATGTCCACGAGACTTCGGTTGAGGGCCTCCACAAAGACTTCCGTGGTCCGGTCGGAGACAGGGGTTGCCGCATGATAGGTCTGGGCGAAAGCCACCTTCTCCGTCCCACCGGAATTGTCCAGAAGGAACAGACGCATCTCCATCACCGCCGCGGGGGCGGATTCATCCGAAAAGTCGCCGTAGAGGGCGGTGACGTTGCCTTCCAGGGTGTAATCCGGCGCGATCCGGCTGCCCGCCGGCACAACTCTCTGGAATAACCCGGAATCGGCGAGCCAGGCTCGGGTCTGCTCGGTGATCATGGTGCCCGGCGCGATCAGGAACTGGCGATAGGCGTCCGCCTCATACTCGAACCGCCCGAGGCGATAGACCAGGTTTCGAGCCGTGAAGGCGGCGTCGACGCTAAACCGATGCACCTCCAGCGTGCCATCGACCACGGGCCGTAGGGATTGGCCCGACCGAACGGCTTCCAGGATATACTGCTGCCGCTCTTTCGAAGAGTGCGTCGAGCATCCCCCGGCCAGCACCCCCAGGCAGATCAGGCAGAGGCCCGCCAGGCCGGGCGTCCACAAGGCTCGCGAGGAGCCGATCCGGGTTTCGACGAATCTGGGACTACGGGTCATTTCAATACCTCCGATTTGCGGGGCGGGTTGCTGAACAGAAGCTCCGACGGACGCTCCCTGAGCGTCGCAACCAGATCACTCAGGCCGTCCAGGGTCTCTCGCAGCTCGACCAGAATCGTCTGGATCTCCGGCCTCTCGGTCGCCAGGACCTTGTTGAGCTGCGACATCATCTGGTTGAGCCGGGCCACCACCTCCGGCACGTTCGCCCGAGTAGTCGCGCCGTCGGGCGGGGCCAGAAGGTCCTTCAGATACAGGTTCGTTCCGCGAAGCTCGGCGATCAGGCCCTGTGACTGGCGGCTCAGCGCCGGGACGTTGGCGTCGGCCACCGCCTGATTCAGGGCGCCGAGGAGCCGCTCGACGTCCGCGTTGATCTGGACCATGTTCACCGCGGCCACCTTGTCGTTCAACGCGGTCAGCACGGCGCGGATCTGGCGGCTGATCTCGCGGACTTCGGCGTCCTCGACGGCCCGGCTCAGCGAGGCCAGGAGTTCCTGCGTGGACGTGTTGATCTTGTCCATCTCCAGGTCTTCCATCTTCTGGCGGCCCACCTGCAGCAGGGCCCGGGCCTCCACGCTCAGCTCGGCCAACTGGGCATCGTTGATCGCCCGATCCAGGGACGTGAACAATTTCGCCAGCGAGCCGGCCAGCCCCTCGACGTCAATGCTCTGCAACTGGGTCAGGACCTTGTCGATGGAGTCCTTGATCGTCGTCAGTTCGCCCGGCGCCGAGGGGATCACCCTATAGATCGGCGTCCAGGGGAACTCATTGAGGGGGAACCGGTTCGGATCGAGATAGTTCATCTCAAGATAGGCCTGGCCGGTGAGGATGTTCGAGGTGATCCGCACCCGGAGCCCGCGGGCGATCATCTGCCGCATGGATTCCTCGATCGTCTCGACAGCGAAGTCCGGCATCTTCGACCGCGGCACCGCGGTAACCACTCGGACATAGCACGCGTAAGGGGAAAGGGAACCGCCCTGCGTCGGCAGTTCGTACCTGTTGCCCACGAATCCGATCTGCGAAACCTGCCCGATTCGGACGCCTCGGAACTCCAGGGGCGACCCGACGCTCAGGCCGGTGATCGACTCGGCGAAGTACGACTCAAACAGCAGTTCGTCTTGCGCCAGCATCCCGGCTCCGAACACGACGACGGCCACCACGATCAGCGCCATCGCGACCAGCACAAAGAGACCGATCTTGAAATAGTGCGGCTTTGCATCCATTCCACAAACCCATCCAATCTTAAACTGTGGAAGCGTTGAAGCGTAGAAGCGTGGAAGCGTCAGAACTCCACGCATCTACGCTTCCACGCTTCCACGCTTCTACGCGTCCACCTTCTCGAGCCGGCGATTGAAGAACTGCCGGACCATCGGATGCTCGCTCTTGTCGCGAAGATCCTTCGGGCGGCCGTCGGCGACGATCGTCTTGCTCTCCCGGTCCACCATGATCGCGCGGTCGGCCACCGCGAAGATGCTCGGCAACTCGTGCGTCACGATCACGAACGTGATGCCCAGACTCCGCGACAGTTCCAGGACCAGCTCGTCGAGCTGCGCCGACGTGATCGGGTCCAGGCCCGCCGAGGGCTCGTCGAGGAACAGGATCTTGGGATCCAGGGCCAGGGCCCGCGCGATGGCGGCCCGCTTTCGCATGCCGCCGCTGAGCTCGGACGGCATCTTATACGCCGCGGCCTGGAGTCCGACCGCCTTGAGCTTCATCTGGGCGATCACCTCGATCGCCTCGCGGGGCAGATCCGTGAACTCCTCCAGCACCAGCGCGACGTTCGACAGGATGGTCATCGAGCCGAACAGGGCGCCGCTCTGATAGGCCACGCCGATCTTGCGGAGCACGTCGAGCCACTGTTGTCCCTGGGCGGTCACGATGTCCGTCCCGTCGATCACGATGCTCCCGCTCAGCGGCCTGTGCAGGCCGATCATGTGCTTGAGCAGCGTGCTCTTGCCCGACCCGGAGCCGCCGAGAATGGTGAGAATCTCCCCGGCCCGGACATCGAAGTTGATGTCCTTGAGGATGACCGTGCTGCCGTACCCGACAGCGAGGTCTTTCACCTGGACAATGGGTTGATCCGCCATCTAGATCCCCAGGAAGTAATACACGACCGCGAAGATGCCGTCGGCCACGACGATCGCGATGATCCCGCTGACGACCGCGCGGGTGGCCGAGTCGCCGACCGCGCTGGGCCCGGTGCCGGTCTGGAGACCGCGCAGGCAGCCGATGCCCGCGATCAGGGTCCCGAATACGAACGTCTTGGCCAGGCCGCCCACGACGTCGCCCAGAGTCGCCGCCTCGCTGACCCGCTCGATGTACGTGCTGATCGGCACGTCCCACGTGGTCATCACTACGCCGCAGCCGATCAGGCCGAAGAGCAAATTGAACATCGTCAGCAGGGGCAGCATGCACACCGCGGCGATCAGGCGGGGCAGAACCAGGAATTGAACCGGGTCCAGGCCCATCGTCACCAGAGCGTCGACTTCTTCGTTCACCTTCATCGTGCCCAGTTCGGCGGCGAAGGCCGATCCGCTGCGGCTGGCCAGCACCAATGCCGTGATCAGCGGACCCAGCTCGCGGAAGAGGGCGATCGCCACGAGGTCCGCCACGAAGATCTCCGCGCCGAACTTCTGCATGGCCGCGGCCGACTGAAACGCCAGGATCAGCCCGATCAGAAAGCCCAGCAGAGCCGTGATGCCCACGGCGTTGACGCCGGCCTTCTCGGCCATCAGGAAGGTGTCGCTCCGGCGCAGGCTCGCCGGGTGGAACAGAGTCTTGAGCAGCTTGACACAGATCTCGCCGATGAAGCTGACCTGGGCGGTGAAGTCGAAGAACAGCCCCGCGGCCCACCTGCCGATGTTGTGGATGGCGTTGGCGAGGGGCCCCAGCGGCTTGGGCGGCAAGACCTGGTGATCGATCTCGAACAAGGCCATCAGTTGTCGAAACTGCGGTCGCAGGTCGCGGATCTCGGCCCGGCCGCCGCTGTCGGCCTGGATCCGCTGGATCTCCATGAGCAGCGCGATCCCCGCGCCGTCGCAATACTCGACCTGGCCGACCTGAACGGTCAACTGCTTGGGACGCAGCGCTCGCAGCTCGCGCATGCACGGCCGCCAGAGAGAAGCCGTACCATCGTGGTCCAGCCTGCCCTTGAGGGTCAGCGTGGCCTGAGCCCCCTGTCCAGTCTCCAACCTGTATGTCGCCTGTTCCGTATCTTCCATGACACCCGTCGATCCAAGGAATCCAACCGCCCTATTGTAAACGCGGGCAAGACCTCTTGCCTAGCCCCTTGCAGCCATTCTCCACGCCGGCCGGGCAGATCCAACGAATTCCCGCTGTTGGCGCAAACGAGGATCGACCATTAGAATGCACGTCGCAGCCGCTGAAGAACCGCAACGTGCATGGTGAAGGAGGTCGGAGTATGGTGGATGGTCGCGATCATACGATGGTGCGACGAGAGTTCCTGGGCAGGCTCGGAGCGATCTCGCTCGGAACGATGGCCGGCGCCGGCCTGGCCGCCGGACGCAGTGACGCCAGAGAGCGACAACCGGTCAAGGCATGGGAGCCGGTCTGCGAACGCAAGGTCCGCGTCGGCATCGTCGGCTACGGCGTGTGCAAATTCGGCGCGCAGTTCGGTTTCCAGGACCATCCGAACGTCGAGGTCGTCGCGGTCAGCGACTTGATCCCCGACCGGCGAAACGGCCTCATGGAGGCCTGCCGGTGCGGCAAGTCGTACGACTCGCTCGAAGAGCTGGTCAAAGACCCGAGGATCGAAGCGGTCTTCGTCGCCACCGACGCGCCCAGCCACGCCAGGCACTGCATGGAGGTCCTCAATCACGGCAAACACGTGATGACCGCGGTGCCAGCGGTGCTCGGCTCGCTCGAACAGGCCGAACAGCTTGTGGAGACCGTCCGAAAGACGGGCCTGAAGTACATGATGGCCGAGACGAGCTGCTTCCACGAGGATTGCTACGCCATGCGGAAGATCTACCACGCCGGCGGATTCGGCAAGCTCCTCTATTCCGAGGGCGAGTACTACCACTATTGCCCCACGCCGATCCCCTCCTATAAGGATTGGCGGGTCGGCCTGCCGCCGCTGTGGTATCCCACCCACGCGACCGCCTATTACGTCGGCACCACCGGCAAGCGTTTCACCTCGGTCTCCTGCGCCGGCTCCAGCGCGGGCTTCGCCGCCTTCGCCCCGGGGGCCAACAAGTACGACAACCCCTTCAGCGACGAAGTGGCCCTGTTCCAGACCAGCGAAGGCGGCTCGTCGCGGATGCTCATGTGCATGGGCGTGTACGGACTGGTCGACGAGACCGGCCGGGTCTTCGGCGAGAAGGGCTATATGAACAAGATGGACTACCAGGGCACGATGAAGGACCTGCCCGACCTGGCGAGGCCCGCCCTGCCGCCATCCGTCGATGCTGGCGGTCACGGCGGATCGCACGGCCCCCTGATGAACGAGTTCGTCACGGCGATCCTCCAGGACCGCGAGCCGATGGTGAACGTCTACGAGGCCCTGGCGATGACCGTGCCCGGCATCATCGCGCACCAGTCGGCCCTCAAGGGCGGCGAAACCCTCAAGATCCCCCAGTTTGACAGAACATAACGTCCTGCATGACTGTTGCTGAAAGTGGAGATTCATTCTTCAAGGAAATCGTGAGACAGACTTCCTTGAAGAACAGGGGTCGAATACCCCTTCTGCACAAATCCTGTTGAAAGCGTCCCATGTACACGATCAAAGACATTCTGCGGATCCAGGTGGCCCCCGCTCTGGGCTGCACGGAGCCCGCGGCCGTCGCCCTGTGCACCGCGGCGGCCCGAACCTTGCTGCCCGGCGGCGAGCCGGACTCCGTCGAATTGTGGCTGAGCCCCAACATCTACAAGAACGCCTTCGCCGTGGCGATCCCCGGCACCGGGGGCGCCAAAGGCATCGGCCTGGCCGGGGCGCTGGGGTTCTACGCCGGAGACCCTGCCAGAAAGCTGGAGGTCCTGGAGCCCGTCAACGAGGAATCGCTCGCCAGGGCCCAGGCGCTCGTGGCCGCCGGCAAGGTGGCGGTCAACCTGCTCGAAGGCCGCTCGGGGATCTACATCCGGTCCACGATCAGGGCCGGATCGAACGAAGCTGAAGCGGTCGTCGAAGGCACCCACGACAACCTCGTCGGCCTGCGAAGCAACGGCCAACCCGTCAAGGACCATCCCCTGCTCTCCGGCACCGTCGCCGACAAGAGCGAGACCGACCGGCTCGAGAGCTTCCTGTGCAGTCGGACGCTGGAGCAGTTGCTCGTGCTCGTCGAGGACATGGACGACGAGGACCTCCGGTTCATCCGCCGGGGCGTGGAGTGCAACGTCAAGCTGGCCGAGCACGGATTGGCCTTCCACGACGGCCTGGGCGTCGGCGGCACCCTGGAACGCTTGACTCGAGAAGGGCTGACGTGCAGGGACATGGTCGCGGAGGCCCGCATCCTGACTTCGGCGGCCTCGGACGCGCGGATGGCCGGCGTGAAGCTGCCCGCGATGAGTTCGGCCGGCAGCGGCAATCACGGCCTGACCGCGGTCCTGCCGATCTGGGCGGTGCGGACCCACCTGCACCACCTCACGGACAAGAACGTCCTCAAGGCGATCGGCCTGAGCCACGTCGTCACCGCGTACATCAAGGCCCACACGGGCCGGCTGTCCGCGGTCTGCGGCTGCTCGGTCGCCGCCGGGGCCGGCGCTGCCGCGGGCGTCGCCTACCTCATGGGAGGCAACCTGGCGCACATCGCCGGCGCGATCAAGAACCTCCTCAGCGACCTGGCGGGCGTGATCTGCGACGGGGCCAAGGCGAGCTGCTCGCTGAAGCTGGCGACCGCCGCGGGCGCCGCGGTGCAGGCGGCCCTGTTCTCGCTGCACGGCCTGGCGGTCGGCGAACGCGACGGCATCGTCGCCTTGACGCCGGAGCAGACGACGCGAAATATGGGCCAGATCAGCACCAAGGGCATGATCGAGACCGACCGGACGATCCTCCAGATCATGATCGACAAGCAGTTCAGCTAAGAGTTGGACTTCTGCAAAATGGGCATTCGACCTGCTTTCAGAGGGAAAAATCTGCTTCACGATTTTTCCCTCTGAAATCGTAACTCCCTGAAATGAAGCGATGAAGTCCATTCTTCACGGAAATCGTGAAGCAGATTTCCTTGAAGAATATAGGTCGAATGCCCATTTTGCAGAAGTCCAATCAAGAGCATTTACCGCGGCGACAAAGCAATCGTCGTGATTCCGCGAGGGCCGACCGTGAACGCGACTCGATCCTCGTTTGCCTCCAGAGGCTTCTGGGATCGTTCGAGCGCGTCGCACATTTCCGGCGCCGACCAGCCGGAAGGCGGCCGGAATGAACCGTCGGTCTCCCGGTCCAGGACGTTCCAGAATCGCAGAATCACGCGGCGGTTGTCCTGCGCGATCTTGAAGGCCAGCAGCGGCCCGCCGGGAAAGTCGATGTCCAGAGCCTCCAGGCCCGGCACTACGGGCGATTGACCTCGCACATGCAAGAACGGCGGGACATCGAATCGCTGAGCCTCCTGGACCGCGACCAACGGATCGAACGGCTTGTCGAGCAACACGATGCGATAGCGGAACGTCCACTGCCGCTGGCCCCCCTGTCCGAACTGATGGTCGTTACGCGTGAGATTCATCATGGGCATGGAGGTCATGCACGCATCCTCGCGACCGAACCGCCACAGGAGCGAATCCGGCGCAAGCACCAGCGCCGTTCGCCGCCGGTCGCTGGCGGCGGCGAATGTCACGCTCGCGTACAGTTCGGGATTGGCCCCAGGCAGATCATCCCCCCCGGCCTGCTTGGGACCGGCGGCCACAATCGCCCCCGGCGTATCATACCAATAGGCCGGCTTGTCCACCGCAAAGGGAAAAAGGAATTCGACCGTTTGGGGATCGTCGGTCCATCCGTCGCGCAAATAGTAGCTGACATCGATCCAGGGATTTGTCTCGTGGAAAAGCCACTCGCTCCCCACCTGGAAGCCGGACCGGTCGAAGTCCGCCGCGATCCGCACGCCCAGATCGGTTCGAGAGCAACGCAGGCCCCGAAGCATCGTGGCCGCCGACGAAGGCAGAACCTCGGGAAAGACAGAATCCGGCTTGGCCTGGCCGCGATAGCGCGCGTGCACGAATTCGCCAAAACCGGGACTGCGATCCGCACCGACCCACGGTCTCCCTGCGGCGTCCGCCACGGACGCCACGCAGCACCGATTGGGGTCGAAGACGACGCGGCCGCCGCGCCAGGAGAACGTCGTCTCCTCGGGCCGGCCGTCCTTCAGAGGGACAGTCCGTTCAACAGGTTCAGGCTGTAGCGAGCGGGCGATATCCGCCGCCTCGGTGACTGCGTCGGCCCTCGTCCCAGCCGAGAGCGCCGCCCGCCGGCGGTCCGTGCCGCCGAAATCGTGCTCGGCGAATCGCAGCAGTTCCACGAACCCATGCCGAATCAGGTCGCGGTTCTTCGCTTCGCCGTGCCCTGCCACGGTTCTGAGGGTCTCGCCCGCCTCGGCCAGTCTCAGCAGCCGCTCGGCCTGGCGGAACTGGGCGGTCAGTCCGGCCAGATGGGCCGCCCATTCCTCCCAACAGATCCCGAACGTGCCTTCCATGACCGGGATCGTCAGGTTCTGCTCCCGGATCTCCTTTTCTGCGGCGGCGAAGAAGTCCTCGTACCTGGCGTCCACCAGTCGGATGGTCCCGTCGGACTCCGCGTTATACTTGCGGATGAAGAGCGAGAGATCTTCCGTCTGTGTCCAGTTGTCCCAGCCGGTGCCGAGCAGCAGGATGCTCGATACGGGGTAGTTGGCGCCGTAGGCTTCGTAGCGTTCGACCGTGCGGCGGATGAACTCCTTGCGCCCGGCGAAGATCTCCGGGCTGTTGCGGTCGCCGAACGACTGAATCCGAAACGCGTCCCACTTCTCGCCGGCGACGTTCACCAGCGTGTGGCCCTCGGCGTATCCGCCCCAGCTCTCGGTGTCGCAATAGAGGTCCCATCGCATCAGGATTCGCTTGCCGTTCGGCGCCTGCCACCACACCAGGGGCAGCGGCTCCCGACGGCTCAGGTAGCTCTCCGCCCGCAGATTGTAGACGCCCCGCCCGAGGAAATCGAAGCCGCATTCGGTCAGGACGTTCGCCACGCCCCAGGGGATCGTGGCGTTCTCCATGACCAGCGCCGTGCGAGTCCGCACTCCCGTCGCCCGCTCGAGATCGGCCGACGCGAAAGTGGCTCGAATCGCGGTCTCGGTGTCGAGAATGCCCCACAGGAGCACGGCGTAGTTGCCCGCGCACCCGATGCGGCCGGCGCGAATCGCCCGATGGAGACGTTCGCTGCCGGCTTGGCCGCGATGCCGCCCATAGACCTCATTCCAGATCGTTCCGTCGAGATTCCAGCGAGCCCGGTCCTGTTCCGCGAGGTCCAGGTAGTAATCCAGAAGCGGCGCCATCCGCAGCTCGATCTCCGTGGTCGAGCCGCACCAGCCGTAGTCGAGATGCTTGTCCTGGGCCAGATAGACGGTCCATCGCCTCCCGCCCTCCGCCCCCAGACAGGGGATCCAAGCGGTCAGGCATAGAAGCCACGCGAACAGGCAAGCCGATTCCCCGACGGGTTTCCTTCCAGGCATTCAGGCTCCTTTCGATCTACGCATTCAGCCGGAATCGTCGCAGGGCTCTCTGCAGGCTCTTGGCGTCGCCGACGAGACCATCGAGTTCGTGCCAGAACGCCCGGCTGTGGTTCTTGTGTCGCGTGTGCACCAGCTCGTGGAGGATGACGTAGTCCCGCAGTTCCTCCGGGAGCCGGAGCAGGTTCACATTCAAATTGATGTTGTTGCGGTGCGAGCAACTGCCCCAGAGGGTCCGCTGGTTCTTCACCGTCGCCTTGTTGAACTGGTAGCCGTGCCGGGCGGCCAATTCCCGCAGGCGGTCGAACAGGAGATCGCGGGCCTCGGACCAGCCGGCGACCGGCATCTCCGCCAGGCCGCGGAAGTCGCGACGATGCCGCTTGATCCAGGCGATGCGGGAATCGAAGAACCGCCGGGCCTGGTCCAGCGAGACCATCGCGGGAATCGTCAGCTTGACTTCGCCGCTGCGTTTGAGGGTGATCCGCGTATATCGGGCGCGATCGGAGGTCTCCACCGCGACCGGGCCGATGTCCGGGATCTGCCACGTGTCGATTCGTTTCAGCATAACCATAGGACCTATGGGACGGATGGGGCGAACAGGACCTTGCGGCTCTCAATCCAGGACCTTGGCCGTGCCGCCCGAAGACTGTGATTCCAGGGCCGCGGTGAAGAGCATGTGCCAGGCGACGCTCTCCCACGGCGTGACGCAGCCCGCGAACCGGCTGGGCGTGCGGCCCGTGTCCAGCTCGTACAGGAACGCCGCCCACATCTGCAGGATCGCGTCCGAGACGCCGAACTGGAAGATCGCCGGCGTGATCGAGGCGTACGCGGTCTCCTGGCCCAGGTCGATCCGCCGCCAGGTCTGCTCCCGGCCCGACGCGTATTCGAGCGTTTCCAGCCTGTTCGGCTCGCTCAGGCTGTACCGGGCCGAAGTCCGCGTCCCGAGGATCTCGATATACCAGTTGTTCTTCTCGCCCGGCGCGATGCGATGCGTCTTCAAGGACAATGGAAAGACGCTGCCGGAGGCGGGGTCGTGCGCTTCGCACAGCAGGGACGCGTTGTCCCAGGTTTCGCACGGGACCTTGTTTCCCCTGCCGTCGGGCCGCTCCGTGACAATGTCGGAGAGAATTGCGCGCACGTTGCGAGGCACCCAGCCGGCCCGCAACGGGATGACGCAGACGTGGGGCCCGAGGTCGCCCATCACGCCGTAGCGGCCGTTGAATTCGAGCATGCGCTTCCAGTTGATCGGCTTGTTCGGATCGAGATCGCTGCTGTGCAGATAACCCGTGTTGACCTCGATGATCCGTCCGAAGGCGCCGGCATCGATCATCCGCCCGATTCGCTGAGCCGCCGGGAAAAACACCCACTGCGACGCGCATCGCACGAAGCAGTCCGGATGCTTGTCCACCGCGGCCAGGATCGCGGCGTTGGCCGCCAGGTCGATGCCGAAGGGCTTCTCGCCCATGAGGTGCTTGCCGGCCTCGATGGCCGCGATGTAGAACTCCCGGTGCAGGTTGTGCGGCACCGCGATATAGACCGCCTCGACCTCGTCGTTGGCCAATAGTTCGCGATAGTCGCTGGTCACCTGGCGGACCGTGGGGATGTGATCGCGAAACCAATCCACCTTGGGCGTGCCCAGCGTGCGATTGCAGACGGCGACGATCTCGGGTCGCACCGCCATCTCCGGAAGGTGCAGCCAGCGCGCCGCCGCACTGGCGAACTCCCGGCCCATCATCCCGCACCCGATGATCCCGAATCGAACCGTCCGCATCCGCTCTACCTCCAGATCAACA
>JAAYVJ010000384.1 GCA_012517265.1 Planctomycetota bacterium
GATCCCGTTGGCGGACATCACCGCGGCCGGCGTCGACGTAACGAAGGTCAAATCGCTGACGGTCGGAGTGGGCACCGGAACGAAGTCGAGCCAGCAGGGCGACGACATCGACGCGATCTTCATCGATAACGTCAGTCTCGGGTTCCTCCCGAACTGACGCCATGGACGAACCTGTCTGCGACATGCAGAGGGGGTCTGGATAACAGGAACGGCCGGCAGGGCGCGTCATCTGCGCCTTGCCGGCCATTGTTGCTCATGCCGCCTGCCTACGACGCAGGGCTTCGCCCCTGCGGGCGCCTCATGAAGCTTACCCTTCGATCTCCAGCATGACCACCGACTTGGCGGGCAGCGTGGTTGTGAAGCCGCCTTCAGTGACTCTGGCGCCGGTGAACGCGGCCGGCTCGACCACGGTCGGTTTTTCGAACGTGTTGTGCGAGTTGATCTCGGGGGCCGTCAGGATCTTGCCGCTGATCTTGGCGGCCTTGACGCCTGCCAACTGGGCCGTGACCTCGACCGCGTTGTGCGGGTCGATGTTCACCAGCGACACGTGGATCTTGCCGGCGCCGTCGCGCGAGGCCGAGACGTTCATCGCAGGCAGCTTGTCCTGCTGGCCCTCGAACGCGTACTCGGGCCCGGTCAACTCCGACGGCAGCAGCGTCGCGTCGTGGTGGGCCGTGTACAAGAAGTACACGTAATAGGTCGGCGTCAGGACCATCTTGGCCCCGTCGGTCAGGACCATCGACTGCAGGACGTTGACCATCTGCGCGATGTTGGCCATCTTCACGCGGTCGCAGTGGTTGTTGAAGATGTTCAGCGTCAGCGCGGCGACCATCGCGTCGCGAAGCGAATTCTGCTGATAGAGGAACCCGGGGTTGGTTCCCGGCTCGACCGCGTGCCAGGCGCCCCATTCGTCGAACATGATCGCAACGCGCTTCTGGGGATCGTACTTGTCCATGATCTTCTCGTGGCCGATGAGGATCTCCTCGATCCGCAGCGCGCCGCGGAGATTCCAGAACCAGTCGATCTCGGTGAACTCCGTGGCCGAGCGGCTGGCGCGGCCGGTGCCGCAGTAGTAGTGCGGCGCCAGGCCCTGCATCATGGGACGTCGGCCGCCGAGGTCCCGCATCAGGACCTCGGTCCAGTTGTAGTCGGCGCCGCTGGGGCCGCAGGCGACTTTGAAGATGCGATTGCCGCTGAAGTTCTTCACGTAGGTCTGATAGCGGCGATACTGGTCGGCGTAGTACTCCGGCCGCATGTTGCCTCCGCAACCCCAGTTCTCGTTGCCGACCGCGAAGTAGGTCAGTTTCCAGGGCTCCTCCCGGCCGTTCTTGCGGCGCAGGTCCGCCATCGGGCTCTTGTTGCCGGAGGTCATATACTCGACCCAGTCCGCCATCTCCTCGACCGTGCCGCTGCCGAGGTTGCCGCAGATGTAGGGCTCGCAGCCCAACTGTTCGCACAGGTCCATGAACTCGTGTGTGCCAAAGGAGTTGTCCTCGGTGACGCCGCCCCAGTGGGTGTTGATCATGGTCGGTCTCTGCTCGCGGGGCCCAATGCCGTCCTTCCAGTGGTACTCGTCGGCGAAGCACCCGCCCGGCCAGCGGACGTTCGGGACCTTGATCTGCCGCAGGGCCTGCACCACGTCGTTGCGGATGCCCCGCGTATTGGGGATGTCGCTGTCCTCGCCGACCCAGAGGCCGCCGTAGATGCAGTGGCCCAGGTGCTCGGCGAAATGCCCATAGATGTTTCGGCTGATGGTTGCCCCCGGCTGGTCGGCCTTGATGGTCAGCTGCGCCGTCTTGCTCTCCGCCGCAGCCGGCGGGGCCAAAACGGCCAGCGCAGCCAAGAAAGCCGTCACGAGGGTTGTGGTCCTTGTCGCTGTCGCCATGGTGTTCTCCCGAACTTGCGTGAATATGGGCGTTCCCGGATCGGCTTTCGACAAGGACGCGACCGCGGACCTTGCGTCGCCGTCCGCTCTACTGGCTGGCCATGATAGCCCCCGGCGCCGAATCGTCTATGGTTAGCTCGCGAAAGTTCGCAAAGCGGTGGAAAGTGAGATAATTGGCGTCGTGCTGGCGGTGGGCGGCCTGGTCGCCCTGGCCGTAGGCGGTGCGCGAAACCGCGATGATATCGCGGTCTTCGAACAGCCAGTCCACGTACTGGAAGCCGTGTTTGTCCATGTCGGGATGGTACAGAAGGATGCAGCGGATCTCCCAGTGCCGCATGTCGGGCGACCGCATCAACGCCAGGGCGTTGCGGACCCGGCTGGGGTCGGGATCCTTGTGTTGGGGCAGGACCGGATTGGAGAGCGACCAGTACATTCGCGACACGGGATCGAAGCGGATCGTGAACTTCTTGGCTCCGCCGGGGAAGTCGATGAAGGCTGTATTGGGGTCAAACGCGGCTGTCTTTCCATCCTCGCTGATCGCGATGATCGCGGCCTTGCCGCCCTCGGGACGATAGTCCACGCGGAGGATGTTGACGATTCTGCCGTCGGGCGTCACGACCGCATTGCCCTCCAGCCAGCCGCCGAACCGGCCGCCCAGCCACGCCGGATCGCGTCCCAGCCGATTGCTCGACACCCAGTTCGAGGCGTCCAGCAGGTCGCAGTCGGCCGGCGCGGACATCATGAAGGAGCGGAAGTGCGAGCCCCAGTTGCCGGGGCCCATGGCGTCCTCCATGGCCCGCCAGATCCGGCCGTCGTGGACGACGATCGGGACCGGGGCGCAGTGGTACTTCGCGTCGTCCAGCAGGATTCCGCTGTGCTTGTCCTTGGCCTCGGTCCAGGTGACGCCGCCGTCCCGCGAGCGGCGGATCACGGTCGCTCCGTGGTTCTTGCTGGTCCCCATCAGGTAGGCGTCGCCTCGATGGACAAAGACGCTGGCCCAGTACATCCCGTGGACGGTCGCGACGCGACGCCATGACTGGCCGCGGTCGCTGGAGCGAAAGACCGGCGTGATCGCGTCGCCTTGCTCGGTGCTCTTGGGGCCGAACTCGTCGTGTTTGGCCAGGTAGTCGCCGTTGGGCAGGACCGCAATCCCCGGCGAGCCGACGTAGATCTGCGATTGCGCGGCAATGTAGTTGATCACCACGCCGGGCGGTTGCTCGCAAATGGCCGTGCCGGACAAGAACAGCGGGATGAGGATCGAACAGCGATGAAGTGTCCTTGATGACAACATGCGAACCTCGACTTTCTCAAAGGGTGAGAATCGCGTGCGCCGCCCGTCTTGTCTGGGGGACATACTGGCGGTGCAGACCCAACTTGAGGTATACTAGCGTCGTTCGCCGGCCGCGTCCATCGCGGACGCCGGGCCCGTCACGAGAAATCGAATGGAGGCAACGCCATGTTCCGCACGAGTCTTTGGACCGCCGCAGTGGTCTGTCTGATCGGCGCCCCGCTTGGGGCAGCAGAGAGCCCTGTCTTTCGCATCGGCATCATTGGTTTGGACACGTCCCATGTCCCCGCCTTCACCGGCCTGATCAACGACCCCGCCAAGAACACTGGCTTCAAGGTCGTCGCGGGCTTCCCCGGCGGGTCGCCCGACGTGGAGTCTTCGGCCAGCCGGGTCAAAGGCTACACCGATGAACTGCGGGACAAGTACGGCGTCGAGATCGTCGGGAGCATCGAAGAGCTCTGCCGGAAGGTCGACGGCGTCCTGCTCGAGAGCGTGGATGGGCGTCCACACCTGGAGCAGGTCAAGCCGGTGATTGCGGCCAAGAAACCCGTCTTCATCGACAAACCGATGGCGGGCAACCTCGCGGACGGTCTGGAGATCTTCCGGCTGGCGAAGGAGAACAACGTGCCGTGCTGGTCCAGTTCGTCGCTGCGTTTCGGCCCGAGCATTGCAGGCATGAGGAACCGGGAGGACGTCGGCCAGGTCATGGGATGCGACGCTTTCAGCCCCTGCCATCTGGAGTCGCACCACCCGGACATCTACTGGTACGGCATCCACGGGGTGGAGATCCTCTTCACAATCATGGGACCCGGCTGCCAGTCGGTCCAGCGGACCCAGACGGAGAATTACGAACTGGTCGTAGGAGTCTGGAAGGACGGGCGAATCGGCACCTTCCGAGGTCTTCGTGCGGGCAAGCAGGACTACGGCGCGTTGGTCTACGGTTCCAAGGGGATCGTCCGCACCGAGAAGGGCTACGAGGGCTACGGCTATCTGGTCGACGAGATCTTGAAGTTCTTTAAAACGGGCCAAGCCCCGGTCTCGCCCGACGAGACGATCGAGATCCTGGCTTTCATGACCGCAGCGGACAAGTCCAAGGCCATCAACGGCGCGAAAGTCGAACTGACCTCAGTCCTCGAAGAGGCCAGACAGCGAAACGCCGCCCGCAAGTAGCGTTGCGACTGCCCTGGTCGTCCCTGAGTCGCCATACTGAACGAAGTGGACCCTCTGCCCAGCGGCTGAGGTGCATGACCGTTGTCGCGTGGTTCGGAGTCCGGCATTGGGGTGGCTCAGAACGACGCAAACGCGGAATTCCAAACCGCTGTGGGCGGACTTGTCATCCTGAGGCAAGGCTTGAAGACAAGGCCAGAAGGCCCTATGCCATTTGTGCCCGACATCGCTACTTCCCCGGATCGGCAGGGAGGGCGTGCGCCACAGGCCGTATGGCTGCAAACTGGATTTGAAACGGCGGCTTGGTTCCGGTTGTGCAGACCAGGCCCACCTTCACCGCCTCTGTCGAGGCAACGATCGTATTGCAGTTGATTCCAAGTTCCGGATCGGCCAGTCCCTCACGCGACGCATCCAGCCACAGTCGAGGCGCATTCCATTGCCCGGCTATCATCTCTCGGTAATGAACCGTGTTGGTGCAGGTATCGAGCCATGTCACAATCAGACCACCCGGACCGGTGACTGTGATGGAGGTGTGTCCGCTGCCCAAGTCGCTGATCTGGAAGTCTTCGCTCCATCCCTTTTCCGGGTCACGTTTACGATAGCGGATGATGCCCCCGCCAAAGATCAGATGCACCTCATCGCCATCCGCAGCAAGACTATAGAGGCCGTGCGAGAAAGGAGAACCGGCGATGGTTTCTTCCGCCTCCCAGGACTGTTCGCTCCAGCAGCGTCCATAGTAGCCTTCCTCCGGCGTGTCCCTGTTGTACACCCAAAAGGTCTTGCCTTTTGTCAGCGGTACCCCCAGCGGATCCGGGTAAGTCGTCGTATTGTCATTCACCAGTACCCGAGGAAAACCCGGCGCGGTCTTCCAGGGACCGCCGGCCTGGCTGGCCTTGGTCACAAGGGCGTCGTAAGGAGGCTTCCTGAACCCGCCGTCGTACAACATGAAAGCGATCCACGGCACCCCGGCGTCATCGACGATCACCTTGGGATACATGACGTTCTTGCCTTCCGGCACTTCACAGGCAACCTGTTCCGAGACGGTCCAAGTGATCGTGCCGTCCGCGTTCGGAATGCCGCATCGGTAGACTACGTCCTCTCCATCCTCCGACGAGCAGAACGCATAGTGAACCTTCTGGCCGTCAAACCAGCAGCCGAACCGGTGACCGACGGAGGCTCCCTCTCGCAACAGCGCCGGTTCACACCAACCCACCCCGTCGGCACTCGTTCGGTAGAGCGCATCACGACCATCCGAGTAGAACACCCAGAACAGACCAGCCATGTGGAAGATCTTGCGTTGTTTGGGATAGTTCACTGCCCAACCATTCTTGGCCTCCGAAGTCCCGACGATAGAAGTAATGAGCTCCTCCTCGGCCAGACTGGTTCTGCACCAGGCACAGAGCAGCACGCAAACGCTGCAGGCGGCACGAATCATCGTGACTGGATCTCCTTTCTCCGTGTCAATCTGATTGTCAGGGTCTACGACTTCTGTTGTTCTCTCTCGGGGGACTTGGGGGACGCCTGCTGGTTCAACCCTGACCCCTACACCTCGTCGGGGATTACCCATGGCTCCCGGCAGGTCCGCTTGAGATGCTTGTTCGCGTCGGGGGCGTCGACGAATGTCTCGGTTTTCGGGTCGAAGCGGAGCTTGCGATTGCCCACGAGACCGGAGATATTCGCCATGTGACACAGCAAAGCCGAATAGTGGCCCTGTTCCACGTCCGCGTTGGGCTTGGCTCGCGTTCGGATGCAGTCGATGAAGTTGTCCTGGTGCCACGTGTCGCCCTGCCGGCCGTAGCGGGACTCGATCACTTTGTCGTCGGAGTCGAAGATCTGCCAGCCGCCGCCGTGCCGGCCGACGTACATGAAGCCTTTCGTCCCGAGCACTTCGATCCGCGTGGCGCAGAACGGCCAATCGGGGAACAAGTCGCCGTCGCGGATGTTCGTCGCGATCTTCTTCATGTACGGCGTCCAGAGGGCGGCCTCGAAGACCAGCGTGAAGTCGCCGTACTCATAGAGGGCGATCTGCGTGTCGGGGATCGTCCGACCGTCGCGGAGGGCCTTGACGCCGCCGGTGCAGGAGATCGTGTCGGGGTAGGGCTTGTCGCCGAAGAGCATTCTCGCGAGGTCGAGCTGGTGGATCGCGTCGCCCGCGATGGGGCCGCAACTGTACTCCCACTGATTGAGCCACCATTGGCTCGGGTTGTAGGGCAACTTGGGCGCGGGCCCGCACCAGAGTTCGTAGGCGAACCCTTCTGGCACCGGCTGCTCTGTCCCAGGCTTTCGCGGCGTGTGCTCCATCATGTTGAAGACGCGGATCATGTGGACGTCGCCGAGCCTGCCGCTCTGAATCTGCTCGACCGCCTCGCGGGCGTAGGGGGCGCTGCGAGTCTGCATGCCGACCTGGACGACCCGCTTGTACTTGCGGGCGGCCTCGATCATCTTGCGGCCTTCCCAGACGTTGTGGGCCAGCGGCTTCTCGACGTAGACGTCCTTGCCGGCCTGGCAGGCGAGGATCGTGCCCAACGCGTGCCAGTGGTCCGGCGTGGCGTTGATCATCGCGTCGACGTGCTTGTCGTCGAGGATCCGACGGAAGTCCTGCGCGGTCTGCGGCGCTCTGCCCTGGGCCTTCTCGATCGCCTGCTTCGCAGGTCCCAGACGCCTGCTGTCGGGGTCGCAGATCCAGGCGATCTCGACGTCCGGTCTTGCGGCGAACATCTGGGCCACCTGCCGGCCGCGACCGCCGGCGCCCATCAAGCCGATGACGACCTTCTCCCCGGCGGCCCGGGTGGGTCTGTGCGGAAGCGCCGCCACCATGGCCGCGGTGCCCAACGATCCCATCAAAAACGTTCTGCGATGGACCGACTCCATATCGTTCTCCTCATTTGCGCCCCGATGCCCGCTTGTCCTCGATCTGCTGCTGAGCCTCGATCGTGTTGTCCTGCAAATGCACCGGTCCCACATTCTCTTCGATGAGAATCCCCACGGATCGGTCTTCGCGGGTGTCGTGGATCTCGTTGCCGACGAATGCCAGATCGTTGACCTCGCCGCGAATGCGAATCTCCGGGCCCCCGTTGTCTGCGATCTTGTTGTCCTCGAATCGATTCCGGTGGGGGGCCATGCCGAGGGATTCGTTTCGCAAGAAGACCCCGCTCGCTTTGTTTCGATGCGAGCTGTTTCGTCGGAACAGATTGTCGGAGTCCTTATGTCCAATCGAGATGCCGAACTGGCCGTTGTCCTCCAGGAGATTGTCCTCGAAAAGGCCGTGGCGGACCCGCCAACAGAGGAACAGGCCGTCCGTGCCGTTGCGGCGGGCGACGCAGCGGCGAATCGTCGGTCGTTGCGAGCCGCTGCCAGGATGAAGACCGAGAGCCGCGTTGTCCTGCGACACGCAGTCTTCGACCGTGACGTCGTTGGATTGCTGGAAGCTGATGCCGTCGCCGTTGTAGTTGCGAACGAGACAGCCCGTGATGACTGTGCCGAAAGCCCGATAGAGGAAGATGCCTCCCCCGCGACAGCCGTTCAGCGGGATGTTCGCCTCCTTATTGCCGTCGATGACGAGGTTCTCGATCCGCACGCCTTCGGTGTCGTAGCTGCTGACGACCGGAAAGACCGTGGCGGCTTTGGCCTCGTTGTGCACCATGCAGTCGGACATCAGGGGCCTGTCGATCGCGAAGGTGTTGCCGTTTCGGCCGATGATGCGGGCGACGGTCGTATGGAAACCGCCAGCCCCTCTGTCCCAGATCGCCACGCCGCAACCCACCGCGAATCCGTTCGGATCGACCAGCGTGATCTGTTCCTCCCCGAAGTCCCCGTCGAGAGCCAATGCCGAAAGGGAGCTGGCCGTCTTTCGTAGGATGGTCTTGCCTTTGACCCCGCGGACGGTCACATTCGATCGAAGGTGCAGAGAATCATGCATGAGGTATTCGCCTTCGCCGATTTCGACGAGGCCGCCGCCGAGATGGGCGACGTAGTCGACCGCCGCCTGGAGGATGCGATTGTCTTCGCCGGTGAAGTCGGCGTTGTCCCGGCCCACGGTGACGCAGGGTCGTTCCGTCATCTCGGATCGCATTGCTTTGGGCAACTGCCGCTCCTGCAGTTTGGGCGAGAAGTCCGGGGTCGCGACCGCAGACCACGAGGTGGATGCGAGCAGAACGATGATGGCCGGGATCGGCGGGACGGTCGTATGCGCCATTGCGGACCTCCTGAAGGGTCGTTTGTCGGTCGTTTCTACGACAATGCGAAAATTATGAGAGGGTCGGCCGATTTTGTCAACGTCGCCTCGTCGCTTGACATTTGCCTCGGCTTGCGGTAGACGAAGCGGTGAATGTTGTTGGGGAGACTGACGATGATCGATGCCTCGCAACTCGATGAACGCGGATTGGAGGACTGGCTCAGCGAGCCTGCCGACGCCACGCGCGCCATGCTCGCCCGCACGCCGGGAGACGTCGTGATCCTGGGCGCAGGCGGCAAGATGGGCCCCACGCTGGCCATGATGGTCAAGAAAGCGGCTCCTGCCAAGACCGTCTACGCGGTCTCGCGCTTCGGCGACAAGGCCCTGCGCAATCGCATCGCCGAGAAGGGCGTCACGATCGTCGAGGCCGATCTGCTCGACGAATCGGCGTACGCCGGCCTGCCGGAAGCGCCGAATGTGCTGTTCCTGGCCGGCATGAAGTTCGGCGCCACCGGCAATCAGCCGCTGACGTGGGCGATGAACGCCTACGTGCCTGCGCTGGTCGCCGGGCGGTACCGCGGTTCGCGGATCGTGGCTCTCTCGACCGGCAACGTGTATCCGTTCGTCGATCCGGCAAGCGGCGGGGCGACCGAGGCCGACGCCCCTGCGCCGGTCGGCGAATACGCCCAGTCATGCCTGGCCCGGGAGCGGATGTTCCAGTATTTCTCCGGTCGTTTCGGCACGCTCGTGACGCTCCTTCGCCTCAACTACGCCAACGAGCCCCGCTACGGCATCCTCGTCGATCTGACGCGGAAGATCCTGGACGGCGAGGCGATCGACGTGACGATGGGCTCGGTCAATCTGATCTGGCAGGGCGACGCCAACAACGGGATCGTTCGGTCGCTGGAAATCGCTGCGGCCCCGCCGGAGATTCTGAACCTCACCGGATCGGCGACGCTCGGCGTCCGCGACTTGGCAATGCGGATCGGCCGACTGCTCGGCAAGGAGCCTTGCTTCGTTTCGCAGGAGGCGGCCACGGCGCTGCTGTCCAACGCATCCAAGTGCGTCGAGCGGTTCGGCCCGCCTGCGATGGGACTGGACGAGATGATCCGGGCCGTCGCGACGTGGGTGGCGGCGGGCAAGCGGGTCCTGAACAAGCCCACCAAGTACAACGTCCGCGACGGCCGGTTCTGAAAGGGTTCGCCATGGTCGGGTCGAGCGTTTTCGAGAAGCTGCATGAAGGTTGTGTGATCCCCGCCCACCCCCTGGCGCTGACCGCATCGAACAAGCTGGACGAGCGATGCCAGAGGGCCCTGACCCGCTACTACCTGGCCGCCGGGGCAGGGGGCTTGGCCGTGGGTGTTCACACCACGCAGTTCGCCATCCACGACCCGAAGGTGGGGTTGTACCGGCCCGTGCTGGAACTGGCGGCTTCGACGGCTGGCGACGCTGTGGCCAGGGGTGAGATCGAGCCGCCGATCTTGATCGCCGGCCTGGTGGGCGACACTCCGCAGGCCGTGCGAGAGGCGAAGCTCGCCTCGGATCTGGGCTACCACCTTGGCTTGCTCTCTCTGGCCGCACTGCGGGGCAAGTCCGGGAACGAACTGATCGAGCACGCCAGGCAGGTGGCCCAGATCATCCCGGTCATGGGTTTCTATCTCCAGAGCACGATCAGCGGCATGGTGCTGCCCAAGGAGTTCTGGTCCCGGCTCGTGGAGATCCACAACGTGCGGGCCATCAAGATCGCGCCGTTCAATCGCTACCAGACGCTCGACGTGCTCGACGCGGTCGCCCAGTCCGGCCGGGCGGATCGCATCGCTCTCTACACCGGCAACGACGACAACATTCTGATCGACCTGCTGACGCCGTTCGTCTTCCATGCGCCGCGGGGGGAGGTCTCGCTCCGCATCGTGGGCGGGTTGCTCGGCCAGTGGGCTTGCTGGACCAAACGCGCGGTCGAGCACTTGGCCGTGGTCAGAGAGATCCGGCGAACGGGCGGCCCTGTTCCCACGGACCTGCTGACCCTGGCCGCTCAGATGACCCTCGCAAACCAGGCGATCTTCGACGCCGCCAACGCCTTCGTGGGCTGTATCCCCGGCATCTCCTACATCCTGAAACGTCAGGGTCTGCTGCGTCACGTCGGGGTCCTGGACTGTGCCGAGCGGTTCAGCCCGGGCCAGATCGAGCGGATCGACGAGATCGTCCGCCGCTATCCGCATCTGACCGACGACGAATTCGTCGCGGCCAACCTGGACGCCTGGCTGGCTCCTTGACGCGAGGCCCGAGCGGCCATCGCCTCACGTTCGTCGTTCGCCCAGGCTCTTGAGATACCGGTCGTAGAGTTCCAATGCCTGCTCATCCGAGACGTCCCCGGCGACGATCAGACGCGCGCGGGCCGTGGCGGTCTCTCCGGCCTTGACGTTTCGGCCGAACAGGGAGAGATAGAGCGAGTAGTGCGACTCTCCTTCGTGAGGCATGGCGACGGTGAAACAGTCCTCTCGCGGAGCCATCACGAGGACGGCCAACTTGGGGTTCTCGTTGCGACGCAGGCACAGAGGCGCGTCCAGCCGGGGCAGGACCGTCCATTTCACCGGGTGGGGATCCAGCAACCATCGTCCGTCCTGGATGACGTCGGCCCTCGGATCGCCCGGCGAGATGAACATCAGCCAGTCGCCGTAGTTCTTGTCGCCGCGAAGGAAGTGACTCTGAGTCCTCGGCTCCTCGGACCTCGCCCAAGCATACGGCGTGGGAAACGCCTCGTTCAGGTACGACGCGAAGAACGATTCGAAACCGCTCAGGTTCTCGCGGGCCGCGACGGTCGTCACCACGTCGAGCACCTGAGGTGCGGCCCATCGATAGTGAGCCGTCATCTCGAAGGGACGGTCGGACGCCTCGGGCCAGGTGGTCTGAACGCTGCCGTCGGGCAGCAGTTCGGCCGTGCTGGGCCAGTCCCAGGCCGCCGTGCCGTAGCGTCTGTTGGCCGTGAACACGCGATAGTGGCCCGCGATGCCGACGCTCCCGTCCAGCCGGATCCCGGTGGGAAGGTGCACGACGTTGGACAGGGCCCGCGACTTGCCGTCCTGACGCAGCATCCCTCGCAATACGCCCGTGTCGAACGCGTATCCGCCTCCGTCGGCGGGCTTGAACGCCAGCGGATTGTCCGGCTCGGCGCCTCCGGCCGAGGGGGGCAAGGATGCGATCGAAGCCGTAATCGAGAGCCAGATCAGGGTGCGTCGCGCGTTCATGGCGTTCACTCCGGAAATGGACGGGTTTGCCCAGACAGCGGATGGCCGCGGCAATGTCGAAACGATCGCCGCGGCCACCCGATCACGATACCACACTTCACTGCGAGCCGATTCCGACGTCGCACTCTTCGGTGTGCTACTTCGTCTCGGCCGGGATCTCGCAGGCGACGCGGAATCCGATGGAGTCGATCTGAGGCAGCCACCACTTGCTCTTGGGGATCTGCGGATCGTTCATGCGCCACCACTCCTCCTCGAACGCGCGGGCGGCCGGCCGCAGTTCCCCGGCCGGGCTGTCGTAGAAACCGCCTCGGGCGACGTGCACCTTGCCCTCGGCCGGTCCGGCGGGATTGGCTTTGGGATCCAGGGTGTACGCGGTCGGGCTGTAGAAGTCCTCGACCCACTCCCGAACGTTGCCCTGCATGTCGTAGAGGCCCCAGGCGTTGGGCTTCTTCGTTCCGACCGGGTGCGGCTCCATGTTGCCGTTGTCGGTGAACCAGGCGTAGTCCTTGAGCCCGTCCGCGGCGTCGCTGACGCCGAAGACCTTGGTCGAACCGGCGCGGGCCGCGTATTCCCACTCGGCCTCGGTGGGCAGGCGGTATTTCTTCCCGGTCTTCTGGCTGAGCCAGCGGCAGAAGGTCGTCGCATTGAACCATGTGGCGCCGATGGCGGGGTGCTTCTTGCTGTAGCCCATCGTCATGTCGCCGTAAACCGGGGTCGGGCCGGTGATGGCGTTGACCTTGGTCTTGGCCTCCTCCTCTTTCTTGGTGGCTTCGCTCTCGACGAAGTCTTTCTTCGCGCTGCCGGTCTCCTGGTAGTAGGCCAGGAACAGCTCGATCGTCGTTTCGGTCGTGCACAGATAGAAGGGATTCACCTGCACCTGCCGTTGCGGGCCTTCATTCTCGGCGCGATCGGCTTCCTCGGCAGGGCTGCCCATCGTGAACGTGCCGCCGGGGATCAGGACCATGTCGAGCGAAAGCTTTGAGCCGTCCTTGGCGGTGATCGTCTCGGTGAACTTCTTGGCCGGCTCGGCGGCCGGCGCGATCCCGACCGCCACGACCCCGATGCAAAGAGCCAGCAGGGCGGTGCATGCAATCACTGTACGTCGATTCACTTGTCTGTCTCCTCGAAAAAGAACGTTTTCAGTCTGAAGTTCGAAGTTTCAAGCCGGGGGAGCTTCACACTTCAAACCTGACACTTCTACAGCATTCTCGTCCGTCCCGGCAGAGGCACGGGGTAACTACCGCTCGGGCCGGGCAGCACCGGCGGAATCATTTCATCATAACAATCCTCCGGCCGGGGTTCATAGCAGAACTCGGAGCTGTTGATCTGCTCCCAGGTCACTTCCTGCCCGGTGTAGCAGGAGATCTGGCCCATTAGGGCGATCGTCGTGCTCGGGACCATGTAGTCTCCGTTGTTGACGGGCTTGCCGTCGCGGATCGCCTTGAACAGAACGTCGTGCTCCCGCTGGTAGGGATCGCACTTGCCGGTCCACCGCCAGTTCGTCTCGCCCCAGATCCGGCAGCCCATGATGTCGGCCTTGCCCTTGGTGCCGAGCACGACGCTGGAGTACTCGTCGTAGCAGCCGGTCGTGGTCCGGCAGAACGCGTAGATCGGCACCCCGTTGTCGAATTCGTACACGACCGAGTGGTGGTCGAAGACGTCGCCGTAGATGGGCTCGGTCATAGAGGACCGACCGCCCAGGCCGTGGCACTTGGCAGGCGCCTTGTTGTGCATGACCCAACTGGCGCGGTCCAGGTTGTGGACGAGCGACTGGATGACGTCGTCGCCCGAGAGCCAGCGGAAGTGATACTGCGTGCTGCACTGCCATTGCACCTCGGACAAGCCCGGCTTGCGTTCGATCACGCCGTAGGGGCCGCGGAGGAAGTTCTCTTCGATGGCGACCACGTCGCCGATCTGGCCCTCATGGATTCGCTGGACCGTCTCGGCGTAGCCGGTGTGGTAGCGGCTGTGCAGGCCGGAGACCAGACACAAGCCCTTTTGCCGGGCCAGGTCGGCCGCCTGTTTCATGACTTTCATGCCCACCGGGTCGATGCCGTGCGGCTTCTCGACGAACACGTGCTTGCCCGCCTTGATCGCGGTCAGGGCGTGGTGGGGATGGAACTTGGCCGCGTTGGCGATGACGACGACGTCGCAGGCCTCGATCACGCGTTTGTAGCCGTCGAAGCCGGCGAAACAGTGATCGTCGTCGGCGACGACCTGGTCGGGCTTGTTGCCCTTGAGCACCTCGCGGACGGTCTTGACCCGGTCCATGAAGATGTCGCACATGGCGACCAGCCGGACGCCCTTGTCGGCTGTCATCGCCTGGTCGGCGGCTCCGGTGTTGCGGCCTCCGCAGCCGATCATGCCCAGGCGAATCACGTCGCCCGCGCCGGCGTACGCTCCGACGTTCAACGCGCCCAGCGCGCCGGCCGACGCCATCGTCGTGGAAGCCTTGAGGAAATCCCGCCGGGTCGTCGAGGCCGTCCCTTTGCCTGCGCCTGATGCACTCGACCGTGTCATGTTGCCTCCTTTTCGGTAAGCCGTCACTCGGTTGCCGCCGGGGCGCACACCCCGCACGCCGAAAGCCTGGACCATCTTACCGGCCCAAGCGGCCGAATTCAAGAAGCAGCTACAGAATCAGACGTCCGGGAATCCCTTGAAATTGCACGAAACGGGGGGTATGGTGGCGACCAATGCGAAGGAGTCTGACGATGAAGTACGCCGGGGTGGTTCTGTTGTGTTGGGGGACGGTCCTGCATGCGGCGGGGCCTCAGTTGATCCTCCACAACGCCAAGATCGTCACAGTCGATCCGACCTTCTCGATCCAGCAGGCGATGGCCGTCGAAGGCAATCGGATCGTCGCCATCGGGCGCGAGGGGGACATTCTTCCGCTCAGGACCGCGGATACGGACGTGCTCGACCTGGGCGGCAGAATGGTGATGCCCGGCCTGATCGATTCCCATGTCCACGCCTGCGACGCCGCCATGACGGAGTTCGACCATCCGATCGGCGACATGGAGTCGGTGCGGGACGTGCTGGACTATTTCCGGACGCGGGCCGGGGTCCTCGAGGACGGCCAGTGGATCGTCCTTGAGCAGGTCTTCATCACGAGGCTCCGCGAGCAGCGGTACCCGACGCGGGCTGAGCTGGACGAGGCGGCCCCCGACAACCCTTGCGTGTTCCGCACGGGGCCCGACGCCTCGCTCAATACGTCAGCCCTCCAGCTCAGCGGGATCGACAGAGACTTTCGCATCACCGACGGCGGCCCAGGGTACATCGAGAAGGACCCGCAGACGGGCGAACCGACCGGCATCCTTCGCAGTTGCACCCGGTGCATCAAGAGCCGCGAGCCCGGCCGCCAGCCCGGCGAGCAGGATCGCTGCGAGAGGCTCCGGACACTGCTGCAGGACTACAGTTCCGTCGGAATCACAGGGATCTGCGAAGGCGATGCAAGCCAGGGGGATCTGGATCTCTATGGGCGGTTGCTGGAACGCGGCGAACTGCCCGTTCGCGTCGCCGCACAGTATCACGTCGACACCATCGGTCCCGTCGAGGACATCGAGCAGAGCATCCGCAAGGTGGCGGAACATCCCCTCCGCCGGGGCGGTCCCATGCTCCGCGTCATCGGCGTCAAGGTCTACCTGGACGGCGGCATGCTCACCGGCAGCGCGTACATGAGCCGGCCCTGGGGCGTCAGCACGATCTACGCCATCGACGACCCGAACTATCGCGGGGTCCTCTTCATCCCCAAGGACCGTCTCCTGCCCATGGTTCGCACCGCCGGCGAGTGCGGGCTTCAGTTCACCGCCCACACCGTCGGCGACGGCGCGGTCCAGACGCTGGTCGGCGTCTACGATGAACTAAGCCGGACGATGCCCATCCGCGACCTGCGGCACTGCATCACGCACTCGAACTTCATGAGCCCCGAGACGGTCCGGAAGGTGGGCGATCTCGGCGTGATCCCGCTGGTTCAGCCCGCGTGGCTCTATCTCGACACGCGGACGCTGGTCCGCCAGTTCGGCTACGATCGCCTGCGATGGTTCCAGCCGCTCAGGAGTCTCCTGGACGCCGGTGCCGTCGTGGCCGGCGGCTCGGACCACATGCAGAAGGTGGGGTCCTTGCGATCGATCAATCCCTACGATCCCTTCCTGGGCATGTGGACGACCCTGACCCGCCGGGCGAAGTGGTACGAAGGCCAGTTGCACCCGGAAGAGTCCCTCACTCGCGAGCAGGCGATCCGGCTGTACACGATCAATTGCGCCAGGGCCATGTTCCTGGACCGCGAGGTCGGGTCTTTGGAGAAGGGCAAGCTGGCCGACTTCATCGTGCTGGACACCGACCTGCTGAACTGCCCGGTCGATGCGATCCGCGATGCGAAAGTCCTGCGGACCTACAGCGACGGCCGGCTGGTTTTCAAACGGTAAGCGGGCTTGAATCGCTTTGTCTTTTTCCCGCCGCATTGGTAACTTACCTGTCAGATGGATCAGGTTCGTAGGGTGGGGCTCGCCCCACTCTATAGGGTAACGCCGCATTCTCACGGGAGTGAATATGAAACAGCGATGTGCACGTCGTCTGACGCTTGGGGCGGTCGTCTTGGGAGCCCTCCTTGCCGTGAATGTCAACGTCCGGGCCGCAGACGACGAGGTCCGCAAAGTGGTGATTGTCACCGGCATCGACTACCCCGGCCACAAATGGAAGGAGACCGCTCCGGTTCTGGCGGTCGAATTACGGAAGGACCCCCGGCTGCTGGTCGACGTGGTCGAGACGCCGGAGTTTTTGGCCACGGACAAGCTGGCGGAGTACGACGTCGCCGTGCTGCACTTCATGAATTGGGAGACGCCCGACCCCGGCGAGAAGGCCCGGCAGAACCTGATGGACTTCACCAGCAAGGGCGGCGGCCTCGTCGCCGTGCACTTTGCCTGCGGGGCGTTTCAGGGCTGGCCCGAGTTCGAGAAGCTCGTCGGGCGGGTCTACGACCCGAACATGCGGCCGCACGATCCGCACGGCGCCTTCACGGTCCAGGTGACCGACGCGAACCACCCGATCATGCAGGGACTCAAGCCGTTTGAGACGACCGACGAGTTGTACACGTGCCTGGCGGGCAATGTCCCGATCCACGTGCTGGCCGAGGCGAAGTCGAAGGTGGACGGCAAGAACTATGCGATGGCCTTCGTCTTGCAGTACGGCAAGGGCCGGGTGTTTCATTCTCCGCTGGGGCATGATGTCCAGGCCTTCGGCCCGGCGGTGGGGGAACTGTTCCGTCGCGGC
>JAAYVJ010000385.1 GCA_012517265.1 Planctomycetota bacterium
ACAACGCGACCGGCCCCCTCTGGGACGGCAACGAGGTCTGGCTGCTCACCGCAGGCGGCGTGACCTTCGCCGCGTTCCCCAAGACGTACGCCGTGATGTTCAGCGCATTCCACGAAGCGCTGACTCTGCTGGTCTTGGCGCTGATCGTTCGCGGCGTCTCGTTCGAGTTCCGCAACAAAGTCGCCACGTCCGCCGGCCGAAAGCTGTGCGACCTGTGCCAGTTCGTCGGCAGCGCGCTGGCCGCCATCCTGCTCGGCGTCGCCTTCGCCAACCTCTTCCGAGGAATCCCCCTCGTCGACGGCGTCCGCCAGGGGACGCTCCTGACGCTGCTGAACCCCTATGCCCTGGCCGGCGGGGTCCTGTTCCTGGCCGTCTTCCTGCTCCACGGCGCCCTGTGGCTGGCGATCCGCACGAAGGACCGCATGCACGAGAAGGCCGCTCGCGCCGCGGGCGTTCTGTGGTATGTCGTGACAATTCTGGCCGTCGCCTTCCTGGCCTACACCGCCATCGAGACGCCTGTGTGGAGCAACTATCTCAAAACGCCGGCGTTGTTCGTCGTCCCGGCCCTGGCGGTCGCGGCTTTGGTCGCCGTCAAGCCGGCTATCGCCAAGAAGCGTTTCGGGCTCGCCTGGATCGCCTCAGCCGTGATGATCGTCTCGGTCACCTTCTTCGGCGTCATCGGCCTGTACCCCAACATGCTGCTCTCCACCATCGAGCCGGCGACCAACAGCATCACGCTCTTCGACGCCGCCTCCGGCGCTCTGACGCTCAAGGTCATGCTCGGCGTCGTGCTGTTCTTCGTCCCACTGGTCCTGATCTACCAGGCCTGGGCCTACCGCCTCTTCAGCGGCAAGCTCGAAGTCTCGGAGTTGATCTACTGACCGGATTCCCATAGCGCTCCCCGACACGTTGGCGGCCGCGGCCAGAGTCCTCGGATGGATCATCCTCGCCGTGGCGATCCTGATGTGGCTGCGCATCTTCTGAATCGAGTCGGGGCCGAGGCGCTTCAGCCTGCGGGGCGGTCCTTGAAGCGGTACCCTACGCCGCGGACGGTCTCGATGTAGTCCTTGCAGTCGCCGAGCTTCTTGCGGAGGTAGGCGATCTGCACGTCCACCGCCCGCTCGGTGACGATGTGATCGCTGCCGTGCAGGGCGTCCACGATCTGGTATCGCGTGAAGACGACGCCGGGACGCCGGGCCAGGGCGTAGAGAATGTTGAACTCCGAGAAGGTCAGCCGGATGGGATTGCCGCGAAGCAAGACCTCGCAGCGAGCCGGGTCGATCGTCAGGTCGTGGATCCGCACCACGCCGCGGTCGAGATTCTGCGCGACCCTCTTGCGAAGCACCCGCCGGACCCGGGCGACCAGGACCCGGGAATTGAACGGCTTGGTCATGTAGTCGTCCGCGCCGAGCTCCAGACCCGCCACGATGTCGCTGTCTTCGCTCCGGGCCGTCAGGATGATCACAGGGATCTGCTCGGTGCGCGGGTTGTTCTTGAGTATTCTGCAAACCTCCAGGCCGTCGATGCCGGGCAGCATCAGATCGAGGATCGCCAGGTCCGGCTGGCGGGCCTGGGCCATCTCGACCGCCTGTTCCCCGGTCGCAGCCATGAGGACATCGTAGCCTTCGCGAACCAGCGCCAGCTTGACCAGTTCGAGGATGTCCTCCTCGTCATCGACGATCAGGATCGTTCCCCGGCTCGATCGGCCGGCCTGCGACGGCATCGCGCTGGTCGCCTGCATGCCTTTGTGAAGGCTTGGATAGTCCATGCTCTCTCCTGCGACGCGGTTGTCCGCATCCACGGCACATCCTGAGAAGGAGGATGCTTCCCCTCGCGAATCGGATCAAATGCAATGGCGGCTCGGGAGGTCCGCACCGAGCCGCCCGCAAAGCCGGGAGGCGTTTGCGTGATTGGCCGTCACCCTTCCGGTGATTCCGATTTCCGAGCATCCGCACACTCATTCCATGCCTGATGCGACGAAGGCCACGATACCGCAACGGTGTTTGCGTTGAATGAATCTGCCATTAGATTTCAGTTAATCCAGCGAGCGGCGCGCCTGTCGAAACAGACGCTTCCACTCCAGGACCCCAGGATATTTAACAGAATCGTAACAAAGTCCTAATGCCCGTCTAATGCCGGTTCTGTACATTAGAAGAGGAAGAAAAGGCCTAATGGGAATCGAATCAGGATGAATGACACGGAATTGAGTCTCACACGGGAGCCGGGGGCCGACGCCCGTCGGCCGCTGGCGCTGACGCCCGGCGAGGATTTGCGAGGATACCTGCTCGCTCACCTCGGTCGGGCGGTTCTGTTTGGGATGACGTTCAGCTCGGTTCTCGCGGTGCTGCTGATCCTGCTGTTTGTGATTCTGCGGTCTTTTTCGTTTCTGTCGGGCTACAGTATCGTCGAATTCCTCGCCCGTCGCGATTGGCGTCCAACGGCGGATAGTCCGGTCTTTGGCTCTCTGGCGATCATCGTCGGCTCATTGTACGTGTCTTTCGCAGCCCTGGTGTTCGCCGTGCCGCTCGGCATCCTGGCGGCGGTGTTCCTCAGCGACATTCTCTCGTGGAAAGCTCGCAACCTCATCAAGCCCATGGTGGAGATCCTGGCGGCGATCCCATCCGTCGCCTACGGCTTCTTCGCCGTCCTGGTCCTGGCGCCCTGGATGCAGAAGCACCTGGGCCTGACCACCGGGACCAACGCGCTGAACGCCTCGCTGATCCTGGCGATCATGGCGCTGCCGACGATCATCAGCGTCGCGGAAGACTCGATCTCCGCGATCGGCCGCGAGCTGCGGGAGGCCTCCTACAGTTGCGGCGCGACCCGCATGGAGACCGTGATCAAGGTCGTGATCCCCGCCGCCCACAGCGGCATCATCGCCGCGGTCGTCCTGGGCATGATGCGGGCCATCGGCGAGACGATGGTCGTCTGGATGGCCTCGGGCAACGCGACCCAGATCCCCCAGCCCTGGTGGGACGTGTCGCAGTCGATCCGCACGATGACCGCGACGATCGCCGGCGAGATGGGCGAGGCGCCGGAAGGTTCGGAACACCGCGGGGCCCTGTTCGCACTCGGGGTGTTGCTGCTGATCCTGACCTTCGGTCTGAACATCGTCAGCGAGTACTTCCTCTCGCGGGCCAAGAAAGCGACGGGAAAAGCCTGACATGAACCTCAAGATCCGCGGCAAACTCGATCAGGTCTTCACCGCAGCGACGGGACTGTCCGTCGTCCTGCTGATGCTGATTCTCGTCGCCATCCTGGGGCCCATGCTCTACCGCGGGGGCAACGCGGTCTTCTTCCAAGGCACGGTCGAATTCCGCAAGATGCAGCGGGACCTCTTTCGGCGGGCCGACGACACGACTCTGAACGCCGAGATCGCCCGGACCGAGGAATTCCGCCGGCAGGTCTACGCGATGATCGACGAGTTCAAGAAAGGCGTCGACGTCGAGGCCCTGTCGGACGAGGTGCGGGAGTTGCACCGCCGGTTCGGCGAGGAACTGCGGGCCAAGGACGTCCCCTCAGAGCAGTACTCGCAACTGCGAGGTCTGACCAGAGACATTCGGGACAACCTGGAGACCGCGTTCACCAAGCGGGACGTCGGGGAGATCCGGCCCCTCGTCGAAGCCGCGCTCCAGCATGCGGAGAATCCCGCCTTCAAGGGAACCTCTGCCGAGCAGTTCTTCCGGATCGCGAGGAGCTTCCTGGCCACGGCGGAAAAAGTCGACCTGAACCACCAGCGGGAATACGCCGCGGCCCTGCGGGACGTGGAAGGCATTCTCTTCCACACGCAGGACCTGCCCGGCCTGCTGGGCCCGCGGCCCGACGAGCCGCAGCCGCTGCTGGTCATGCTCCGATACGGAACCACCAGATGGGACCAGGCCCGCAGACTGCTCGATCGGTTCTTCTGGGTCGAGGAATGGGTGGAGGGGAACCCGGGCCAGCCGCTGGTGATGCGTCGGACCGCCCGGGCAGAGCTGTTCCCCGAGTCGTTCCGGCCCCTGTTCTCCTACGTCCGCGACAACGCCGAGAAGATGCTCGAGCCCAGGTTCACCGCCTACTGGCAGTTCTTCCTCGACGACAACGTCAACAGCCACTACTTCGGGGGGGTCGGTCCCGAGATCCTGGGGACTCTGTTCATCACGGTCGTCGGCATGCTGTTCGTGATTCCGCTGGGCGTCGTCTCGGCGGCCTACCTCGTGGAGTGCGCCCCGGACGGGCAGGTGATCCGGATCATTCGCATGTGCATCAACACGCTGGCCGGGGTTCCGAGCATCGTCTTCGGGCTCTTCGGCCTGGCGTTCTTCGTGCTGTTCCTGTTCCCCCTGCTCGGATTCGAGCCCAAGCCGTGCATCCTCGCGGCCTCGATGACCCTGGCGGTCCTGACGCTGCCGGTCATGATCCGCGCCAGCGAGGAAGCCATCCGCGCGGTCCCCCGGTCGTACAGGGAGGGATCGCTGGCCCTGGGCTCCAGCCGCTTCCATACGTTCGTCTCCGTGACCCTGCCGGCCGCGCTGCCGGGGATTCTGACGGGCGTGATCCTGAGCCTCAGCCGCATCGCGGGCGAGACGGCGCCGATCCTGTTCACCGGCGCGGTCTCCATGGGCGACGTACCCCGCTCGGTCTTCGATCCGACGCGGACCCTGTCCTACGGCAGCTACGACATGGCCGTGGGCGACCGCCTGGCGATGATGGTGCCGCACAACCAGTACGGCATGGTCGTCACGCTCGTGCTGCTCATCCTGATCCTCAACACCGTGGCGATCGTGCTGCGAACCCGCGTGTTCAAGAAACTGCGAGGACAATAGCCGGGGCGACGGACGCCGGAAGGAATCGTTGAAATGTCGCAAGAGAGCCAAGACATGCAGACCACAGCGGACCACATCAAGAAGTCGGACGTCCGAACGACCGTCGCGGTGACTCCCCGAAAAGCGCCGGCGGACACGCCTGCCGACGAGGCCTGCGAGTGCGCGGTCATCCGATCCGAGAACTTCTGCCTCTACTACGGCTCCAAAACCGGGGTCAAGAACATCACGATGGACATCTACCCGTGCTCGGTCACCGCGATCATCGGACCCAGCGGCTGCGGCAAGAGCACCTTCCTGCGGAGCATCAACCGGATGAACGACCTGATCCCCCACGTGCGGACCGAGGGCCGGCTCGAGGTGGACGGGCACCACATCTACGACAAGCGAACGAATCTCGTGAACCTCCGCCAGCAGGTGGGCATGGTCTTCCAGAAGCCCAATCCCTTCCCCAAGAGCATCTTCGACAACGTCGCGTACGGCCCGCGCTTGCAGGGGATCAGGCGGAAGGACGAACTCCAGCACATCGTCGAGCAGAGCCTGCGCGGCGGCGCGCTGTGGGAGGAGGTCAAAGACGACCTGAACAAGTCCGCCCTGGCCCTGTCCGGCGGGCAACAGCAGAGGCTCTGCATCGCCCGGGCCCTGGCCACCCGGCCTCGGGTGCTCCTGATGGACGAGCCCTGCTCGGCGCTCGACCCGATCGCCACGGCCAAGATCGAGGATCTCATGGGCCAACTCCAGGGCACCTACACCATCGTCATCGTCACGCACAACATGCAGCAGGCAGCCCGCGTCAGCGAGCGGGCGGCGTTCTTCTGTCTGGGCGAACTGATCGAATACGACTACACCTCACGAATCTTCAGCAACCCCAAGAAGAAGGAGACGGAGGATTATGTTACCGGCCGGTTCGGCTGATGGGGCTTCGCGACCCGGAGCACCCCGGAATCCAGAAGACCCGGCCATCGAAACGGGTGATCCCGTCCCGCAGCGGGCTTGGTTTCACGAACGGTTCGTGGTAGAATGGGAGCATGTGCTGGCGGGGTGGGGTAGGACGGGCTGGTGAAATCGCGTTCTGGGAGTGGGTCGACATGCGACATCGAAGAGCCTTCACCCTTGTCGAGCTGCTCGTCGTCATTTCCGTGATCGCCGTGCTGATGGCCATCCTCATGCCGGCCCTGATGCGGGCCAAGGAAACCGGCAAACGCATGGTCTGCTGCAGCCACCTTCGATCCATGGGCCTGGCCAACGTCCTCTACGCCGACGAGTCCCACGGCTGGTACGTCCCCATCATCGACCGCACCCTGGGCAAGGATTTCTACTGGCCCGCGAACCAGCTCTTCCGCCGGCTCCTGGGCTACAAGGACAAGCAGGGCCCCAACGAAAGCGACTGGCACGCACCCAAGGAGTACCGCTGCCCGACCGATCTGGTTTCCGTCCAGGAGCGGCAGGATGCGCAGTACACCTCCTGGATCAGCTACGGCGGCAACATCACGGACTGGTATCTCCCGGGCACCAACTGGATGACCATGCCTTTCGTCGGACACAAGAACACGAGCGTCGCGTCGCCCGCGTCGGAGCTGTTCTTCAGCGAAGGCAACGACTGGTGGCTCCACTGGCGGGGGGCGAATTATCAGATCGGCTGGGACGTCCTCGGCCAGGACACGATCATGCCCTACAAGAACGTCGGGTGCGACGGCCCGGTCCTGTACCGCCACAGCGAGGGCGTGAACATCGCCTTCTACGACGGCCACGTCGAGCACAGGAAGAAGGACAAGGTCTGGAGCCAGGACGACTGGGACCACGGCTACGGAGGCATGTGGTCTGTCTTCAAGAGGTACCCGCCGAGCGAAGCTGAGAGAAGACGCCTCCCCAAACCGTGACTTGACCGACGCATGGGCATGGGAAGCACGACTACCCGAGCCGATGGGCGGGACATTCGTGAATGGTGTCGCAGCGCCGACCGGCTCCCGTCTGTTCCGCGATCGCGAACGGAGGATCGCCGCAACAGTGTAAGAGGAAGGAACCTCAGGGCCAGGTGGGTGCTGTCGACGGCCCCGCTTCGTTTCTGAACCATAAAAGGCCGCGAGCCTGTGCAACTTCTATTCTGTGGCTCGTCCGTGCTCTCCTAAGTAACGCCATGTCAATAGCTTGTGTCACTTCTGGCCGGCTACCCGGTTTGTGTTTTACAACCGAAACTACAACCGTTATCATGTAGTGCGCGGTTCTGGACCAGGTAAAACAGCGGTTGGAGGAGGAAGGGCCAATGGCAGAGCAACCCATCGAAGAGTCCCCGGGCACGGGAAGGAGAGCCCGCAAATTCCCGCTAACGCTTCATCGAACCGGGCAGTACTGCAAGAAGATCCGCGGTAAAATGTACTACTTCGGGAAGGACAAGCAGCAGGCTCTTCTGCAGTACTACAAGCAGTCATCGTCGCTGCACACAGGCCAGGGCCGATCCGGCATGCCCAATGCGACGACCTTAACCCTGATGTACCTGTGCAACTTGTACCTCGATCACCAGAACGGACAAGTGGTTGCCGGCGAGATCAAATACTCACACTTCTACGGACTGCAACTGCGACTGAGTGCCTTCGTGCGACACCTCGGTGCAGCCAGACTGGTCGGCGATATCACCACCATGGAGGTCCAGCAGTATCGGTCAAAGCTGATCGCAGATGGTATGGCAGCCAATACGATCAACAACCACCTGCGGTCGATCAAGGCCATGTTCAACTGGGCACTTGACAACGAGATCCTCGACCGGAGCCCGAAGCTCAAAGCTGTCAAAGCGATGAAGACGAGGAAGATGGAACGACAGACGTTCACTCCGGAGGAGATCCGCAAACTCATCGAGACAGCCAGGCCCCAGATGCGAGCCATGATCCTTCTGGGCCTCAACTGTGGCTTCGGACGCACCGACTGTGCCGAACTGCGATGGGATAGCCTGAACCTCGAAACAGGCAGGGTCAGCTTCCCCAGAGGCAAAACGGGCGTGGATCGGAACTTCATCCTGTGGCCAGAAACGGTTGACGCCTTGAGATCCGTGCCAGTACAAGGAGAATTGGTCTTCTATACCAAGCACGGCAATCCCTGGGTGCATCGCACAAAAGGCGCCAGCGTGCATGACCCCCTAAGCAGGGAGTTCTGCAAGCTGATGCGGAAGGCAGGAGTTGAAGCCAGAGAAGGCACGGGTTTCTACACGCTTCGCCGTACGGCGGCCACGATTGCCGCCGAAACTGGCGATGTGTTTGCCGTCCAGGGAATCCTGGGTCATGCGGACCTAAAGATGGCCAGTACCTACGTCCAGAACACTACGCCCCAGACAGACCGGGCAATCACACACACTCGCAAGTGGCTGAACCAGACAGTCAGAGACGAAGGTAGTTCGGAATAGCCTTCTGAACACGCGATGTATCGCGATGCCGCGTATTGCACGGCGCTTCGGCTGGCCGAGCCGCCTCGGACACAAGTCGCTTGTTCAACAGGTCGTCCACCCATTCTCGTCGGATTCGGTACAGTCCCTTGGAACCGGCCCTGCCAGCCGAAGCAAGATTGACAGACTGAAGCTCGCCGCTTCGGATCAGATTGTAGACGGCGGCGAGCGATATGTTCAACTCCGCCGCTACGGTCGCGGGCGTCAACAGTCTCTCATGCTCAACGGCGTGCAGTGCCTGCCCCCTTGCCATTTCACAACCCTATTAACTTCTCAAATAGCACGATACTATATCTGCGAGAGAGCGATCCAACCCTTGGCCTCGGGCCACGGGCCCGACAAATCGACCAGCCGCTCTCATCATGTGCGGATCGCCGGAGTTGCCCAGGACGGTGTAGCGCGTTCGCGCGCGAAAGTGATCCAAACCATCGTTGGCAAGCCAACGCGTCTGCTCAGGCGAGATCGCCAGTACCAGTCTGTCCACGCTGCCGGCAGGTCCCCCCAGCAAGATGGAAAACGCCTTTCGTGTCAAGCTGTCGCCCCCAAGATCCGCATCCAGGTGTCGACCACGAAACCCATCCGCAACTCGAGACCTATCTGTCGGTGATGCTCCTCGACCAGATTCCGGATCGCCCGAGAGCGACATCCGGCATCACCGAGAGCCGGGCCCCCCAGTATCCGCAGGATCGCGACTTCGACGAACTTTGACTTCTCACCCAAACTGAGCATCATTGCCCCCAGAATATGAACGCGGACGGGACGGAGAAGCCCCTGATTACTAGGGATTAGTAACAAGAGAAGAAAACTCTTTCGTGGGGGGAGGGTAGATATAGGGTAACCGTCCGACGAGGGACATCTGTTCCGTGATTGCGAGAGCGGGATAATGCTGTCATGCGATGGAAAGGAGTTGATCGATGGCAGCAGACAGGCCGCAGAGAGCACGGACCGGGCGTGGACGGTTC
>JAAYVJ010000386.1 GCA_012517265.1 Planctomycetota bacterium
GATCACGTTGAAGTACCCCAATACCGCCTGATAGAACTCCTCGTCGGTACGCGCATGCTCGGCAAATTCCACGTACCGAGGCAACAGGGCCTCGTAGCTCGGCGTCCCCTTGTATCTCTCGTTCAACTCCACCAGCGGACTATAGTCTCTCGCCCACCGAGCCAGGAATTCGATGTCCTTTCGCCGATCCTCCGCAGCCATCTTCGGGGGGCCCGAACAGCCTGCGACGAAAACGATGAACAGAAAGGCAGCAGACGACAAGAGCCATGCGAACGCCGTTCGGCGCCGCTTTGCCCGTCTCTCCCATGTGCAATGCCCCCTGCTCTGCGGGTTCGTCTGTGCGTTCGCTTGCGTCCCGTTCGACATTGGCTCCCGTCTCCACAGATCGCTGAGTCGCGGGTCATCGACCCAACCTCGTCAGCTCACATCACGTGACGCCAATCATATTCCGCGGCTGCGGATCTGGCAAGAATGGAGAGCTGCGGTTCCGCGGGCAATCCGCCATCAGCCGACAGGCAAAACCCCAGGGTCCGCCGCCTTGAACCGGTCCGGGAACGGCCCCGACACCGTGGCGTTTCTCGACGCTTGTCGCACCTCCCCAAGAGAACACACAACCGGCTCAAGGGCTCTGGTGTGCTCGCCTTTGCCTTGGGGGCCCTGCCCCCCGCCCCCCGGCATTTGCCGCTTTGGGCCAATGGCATGAGCCTCGGAGTACGCGACCGTCGGGACGCGCTGCCACCCGGGGCCCTCTTCCTTTCCAGGGCATCCAACTCACGTCGTACCCGCCCCCTCACGGACCGCCGCCCCGCTCATCATCATGCTGACGGCGCAAAGCGCAAAATGCCAGGGGTCCGGGGACAGCGTCCCCGGTCGTGAGACACAGTTGGGCCGCCGAAGCGAGCTGAAGGCGAACGCCCCATGGAATTGCCTTGAGATTCCGACCCGCCCGCTTGATCCATCCATTAGGCCGAGCTATGATCGCGAATGTTACATGGAGGGAATCGTATGGCGGCTATACAAGAGGCAGATAATTTCTGAATGGGAGAGATCCGGAATGATCAGGCACTTCATGCTCCTGTCGATCCTCATCTTCGTCGCTTGGATCGTGTGCTACTTTGTTGCAGGAAGGGCAAATTGTCAGACGGGCATGCCTATTCCAACGGATGTCGTTGTCTATCGTTCGATCGACAGGATTTTGCACTTCCCGTTTTCTTGGCTTCCCCATGACTGGTACCATGCTCCCAATATTATTGGTGGGCCTGGTGTGTATAAGAAATGGTACCTGATCTTTGTGGCCGTTTTTTGGGGAAGCCTTGTATATGCACTGTTTCCATCGATCAGGAGATTCGCAACAAAGGGCCGCAGGGAACCGCGATAATCGCTCGGTCTCTGAGTTCTATCGTTCGGGCGGAGCCACCCGAGATGTGCCTCTACATCGGCCGGGAGAGGAAGCCGATCGTGGATTCCATGATGCGGGCCTGGAAGGCTTCTTGCTGCGTCTCCTGGCTCTGGCTTTGGAGGTCGTCGAGGTTGGCCTGGCAGAACCGGCACCCCAGGACCTTGATGTGGAACTCGACGTACTTGTGCCAGTCGGGCTCCAGGGTCCCGAGCATGTACGCCCCGATGGTGTTTCGCTTGGGGCAACTGAAGCGGTAGTATTCCCATAGATCGGTCAGCAGGCAATCCGGAATCTCGGCCTCGGCGTTGACGGGCTCCGACCTCCGGTCTAATCAGGACAGAACGGGTACGACATGAGAAGGAACACTGGCTGGTCTTAACCCGATCCGTGACACAAAAGGACAGAGACACGAGGTCCAGATCC
>JAAYVJ010000387.1 GCA_012517265.1 Planctomycetota bacterium
GCCTCTGCCAGAACCGTCCACGCCCGGTCCGTGCCCGTTGCGGCCTGTCTGCTGCCATCGATCAACTCCTTTCCATCGCATGACAGCATTATCCCGCTCTCGCAATCACGGAACAGATGTCCCTCGTCGGACGGTTACCTGACATGGGAGGACATCAATTGGGATCAGGGCCGAATGCTCGTGCGGAGCCCAAAGACCGCCCACCACAGCGGTCACGAGTCGCGAATCGTTCCGCTATTTCCGGAACTGCTGCCCTATCTGCGAGAAGCGTTCGACAAGGCCGAGCTAGGGGTTCCGCACGTTGTTACTCTCTACCGAGAACTTGGCAATGTGAAAGCCTGCAACCTGCGAGCGCAGTTCAGGCGAATTGTCACCAGAGCAGGGCTGAAGCCTTGGCCGAAGCTCTTTCAGAATCTCCGTAGTACGCGCGAGACCGAGTTGGCGGAGCAGTGGCCAGAGCATGTTGTCTGTGCGTGGATTGGCAATTCCTCGGTGGTGGCGAGAAAACACTACCTGCAAGTAACGGAGGAACATCTTCAGCGAGCGGCAGGGATGTCCGATGCTGCGAATGAGGCGGCGCAAAAAGCGGCGCAGCAAACGCACGCAGAGCCTCGCATACCGTCGCTCGTGGTTTGTGCAGCCGCGAAATTCGACGCAAAGCGAGATCCTGCAACATCTTACGATCACCGGATGGGCGATATAGGATTCGAACCTATGACCTCACGGGTGTGATCCGTGCGCTCTAACCAGCTGAGCTAATCGCCCGAGGTCGCGTCATTAGAACCGATCGCCCTCCCCCTGTCAAGCGTCAATTCCGGCCAATTTCGGCAGGCCCGATCAGGTGGCGACCAGGTTGATCCGGCCGAGCTTGACGCCCTTCATGCTCAGGATGTTCTCGCCCACGCGGTTGATCTCGCCGACCTGGCCGCGGAGCACGATGATTTCGAGGCAATCGTGATGATCGAGGTGGACATGGAGCGAGGAGATCGCCTGGAGCAGGTGCGAATGCTGGATCGCGATCAACTTCTCCGCCAGGTTGGCGGCGTGGTGGTCGTAGACCAGGAACACCGCGGCCACGGCGTGCGCGTCCGGGTCGGCCAGCCGCTCTTCGCTCAACTGCTGGCGCACCAGGTCGCGGATCGCCTCCGAGCGGCTCTGGTACCCCCGCCGCTGGATCAGCTTGTCGAAATCGACCAGCAGGTCTTTGTCCAATGAGATGCCTATGCGTTCAAGTTCTGCCATCGATCATTCCCCGGCTCGTGACATAGACTGCCTGTTCGGCCAGTAGATTAGCTCCGAATCGGATCGGACTCAAGCTCGTTTCGACCAGCGGAATCCGCTTTTCGACGACCGCCCCGATCCGGCGGCAAAACTCATCGAAGTCCTTGAGAGACAGAAAATGGATGTTCGGCGAGTTGTGCCAGCGAAACGGGAGCTGTCGGGTGACGGGAGACCGGCCGCCGAACAGCAGTTGCAGCCGGCACCGCCAGTGCGCGAAGTTCGGGAAGCTGACGATCACCTTGCGCCCGACGCGAAGCAGCTCCTTGAAGACCCGTTCCGGGTCCTTGATCGTCTGCAACGTCTGAGACAGGATCACGTAATCGAAGCTCTGGTCGCCGTAGCTGCTCAGCTCGCGGTCGATATCCCGCTGAATGATGGCCAGCCCCCGGCAGACGCAGCCCAGGACGAGCGACTCGTTCAGCTCGATGCCCTTGCCGCAAATGTGCTTGTCGGCGGTCAGCCTGGCCAGCAGCTCGCCGTCGCCGCAGCCGACGTCCAGGACCGTGCTGTCGGGCCGGATCAAGGACTCGATCAGCTCATAGTCGACGCGAACCCGTTGCGCCTGCGGGACATCGACAACTCTGCATCTCCCGTTGCAGCAGTTGCCCAGGGGGCCGGTCCTCACGCCGGGACGGTGGGTCGCGCGGAGGAAGTTCGAGAGGAATGCGCCAAGCGTCTCGACCTCCAGGAGAAAGGCGTCGTGGCCGTAATTCGAGGCGATGTTGCAGAAGCTGACGCTCTTGCCGTTGGCGACGAGGGCGTCGACCATGGCTTCGGACTGGGCCGGCGTGAAGAGCCAGTCGCTGCTGAAACTGACCACGAGGAACCGGGCCTGAACACCGGCAAAGGCCTCTTTCAGCGAGCCGTAATCCCGGGGCAGATCGAAGTAGTCCGCCGCCTTGGTGATGTACAGATAGCTGTTGGCGTCGAAGCGATCGACGAAGCTCTGGCCCTGGTGGTCGAGATAGGTCTCGACCGCGAACTCCGAGTTGAAGTCGTAGCTGTACTTCTCGGCGTTGCGAAGTTCACGTCCGAACTTCTGCCTCATGCTCTCTTCGGAGAGGTAGGTGATGTGCCCGATCATCCGGGCGATGGCCAGGCCCTCGCCAGGGATGTCGCCCCGATGGTACTGGCCGCCGGCGAAGTTCGCATCGGCCAGAATGGCGTTTCGACCCACGGCGTCGAACGCGATGGCTTGGGCCCCCTGGTGCGTGGTCGTCGCGATGGGGATGGCTGCGTCCATCATGTCCGGATAGGCGATCGACCACTGGATCGTCTGCATGCCGCCCAGGGAGCCCCCGAGCACGGCCAGCAGATGCTTGATGCCCAGGGCATCGAGCAGCAGCTTCTGGACCTTGACCATGTCGGCGATCGTGATGATCGGGAAGTCCAAGCCATAGGGCTTGCCGGTTCGCGGGTTGACCGACGAGGGACCTGTGGTCCCGGAACAACCGCCGAGGAAGTTTGAGCAGATCACGAAGTATTGGTCCGTGTCGATTCCCTTGCCGGGCCCGACCATGTCGTCCCACCAGCCGGGCTTCTTGTCGTCGCGGCTGTTGTACCCGGCCACGTGGGCGTTGCCGCTCAGGGCGTGACAGATGAGGATCGCGTTGTCCCCGGCTTCGTTGAGCCGGCCGTACGTCTCGTAGGCGACGTCGATCGGCCCGAGCGTCTTGCCGGACTCGAGCGCCAACGGTTGGTCCTCATGGACGACGCGAACGAACCGCGTCTCCACGATGCCCACCGAGCCCGCACTGCTGTTGTCGTTTGCCATATTCTGCCAGAGTATAGCCCCAGGCCCCGGCCTGTAAAGGAGACCCGGACGCCCGGCGTCTCGGGTCCTCTACTATCGAAACCGGCCCAGGGTTTGGCAGTACCGTATCCTTTGCGTCGGCAGGCAGGCGACGGTCTCCTGTTTGTTCCTCAACGAGGTCGGGTGTCCCGTGCCCCCATTACTCAAGGACGACAAGAACAGACAGTGCAGGACATCGGCTGCTCCGCCGGCGGCGCCGGCGGAAGAGCTGATGTCACGCTCGCCGCGTCAGATGATTTCGAGCCTGCGGAGGATCGATTTCGACCAGCCGGAGCTGCGAACCTGCGACATGATCAGCAGCAATAGGACGACAACCCACAGGGCGGTGAATCGGAGGTAATAGAAGATCACATTCGGCAGACCCTCGCCCTTTGCGTCGAGCCAGCGGAGCAGTTCGTCCGCCCCGTAGGCGACGCCCACGACATTCGAGCCGAAGAGTCTTTGCCATGGGATGATCAGCGCCGCCATGATCAGGCCCAGGATGAACGCGCGGGAGATATGGTTGATGCCGCCCAGCCGGCCCACGAGCGAGACCATCAGACAGAAGAAGACGGCCAGGGCGAACAGGATGCCTGAGACGATGAGAATGCCGCTGGCCACGCCGATCACGCGGGCGACCAGGTCGAAGTCGAACTCGCCGACGAGACCCTGGACCAACCCTTTGTCGTTGGGCTCGACCGCCGCAGTCGCCGCAGCGGCGTCGGTGCTTCCCAGAGCCGCGTCGGCGGGTTTGACCGTGCCGGGCGCTTCGATGAAGCCCAGATCCACCGCCCAGAACGCAGCCTGGGTCAGAAGCAGGCAGATCAATACGATGGCGAAGAAGATGTTCTTCCAGGCCCGGAATACGCCCACCGCTTCCAGGCTGTCGCTCGTTTCGACCATATTGTTCGGGTTGACCGGAACGTCGTTCATCTCTCAACTCCCCATTCTCTCGCGGACCGGACCAAGAAGCACAAACAATCCCCCATCCGAGGTTGGCCAGGAGTCCAGCCCGACACAGAACGGCAAAACATCAGTATCAGTGAAAAAGGACGCTGTCATAATTATCCGATATTCCGGCAATCGATACAAGGGAATTCTTCCAGGGCGGCGATCGCCCCGGCCTGCTTCACTCGCCCGACGCCAACGGCACGCGGGTCCCTCGAATCGCCTGCGACAGGCCGCACATCACCGACTCCACCCGGCCAATCTCCTCCGAAGTCACCGACAACGGCGTCGGTCGCCACAAGAGAAGGAACCCCAACGAACGGCCCAAGTCGCTCAACGGAAGCGTGACGATCGAGAACCGCCGCAATGCGTGGAAGTCGTCCGTCGGGTCAAGACTCGATATCTCGGAGAGAGTGCAGATCTTATTGGACTTACAGATCCCTTCGACCAGTTCCGGCGTCAGGTGTTCCTGCGGCCCGGACTGCTCACACGCAAACATCTCGTCGCCGACGAACGAATGGAGTTCGCACCCGTCGGATTGCCTCAGGTAGAAGGCCACCCCGGTCCCCGGCAATTCCTGGCGGATCATGCGGTCGGCACGGGCCAACAGGTGGTTCAGATCCGGACTGCCCAGCAGCGATTTGTAGAATTCGGCCGCGAAACCGATCGTGTACAGCCGGTGAATGAAGCCCCGCTGCGCGGAGATGAGATCGTTGCAGAGGATATCGATCTTGCCGGCCTGCTGCTTTCGCTGCTTGTTGAGCTTCGTCAGAAGCAGACGCAGTCGTCTGTGTCGTTCGGTCTGGCTCATATTTCTCCACGTTCTAAGACGCCCGGCTGGGCCCCCGACGCCGAACCTCGCGCCGCACTTGCATCGTCAACGGGTCGAAACCCAGACGTAAATTCGGTCCCATGTTGGAAATGCTTTAATCTCCGGTCTTCTCGAAAACCGCCCCCAGCGGTCGCCCCATAAACAACTGCCTTTCATCGGTAGTGCCTGTTTGAGTCCCGGCCGAACGATGGTGGATTTGCGAAGAATCCGCCTTGCGCCGCCTGAGCGGCAATGTTCTAGGACGTGCTGAAGACCAGGAAGACCGGGCCTACGAGCGAGCGAAAGGGGATTGGAGGGAAAGAGGATCGGCGCAGGCATGGTGTGGGGCACAGGACCACTCCACGGCCCCACACCCTGCCTGCCACAGAGCTTCTGTCGTCAGAACCACAGACTCTGCCTGGGACGTCGCCACCTTTCCCTCCGGGGACAGGTTCGCCTTCAGTATAAAGAACTCCGGCCCAGCCGAACAATTGTGCAAACTACGTATTTTTCGATGAATCCCGCAAAAACAACGCGAGGGGTCGGAGAAAACAGATCGATCTGGGGGGCAGACAGGAAATGGCCCTCTTTCCAGCCATCTTCCGGGCAGAGGCCCTGCAGCATGGCCCGGCATTCCACATTATGAGGACACGGCGGGATTTCGGAGATTCGTCGAGGAAATGATCGAGCAGAATGCCCGAGGGATTGGACTGGACTGCTTCGAAAACGGGTCACTCCGTCGGCAGAGTCACCGTGACCGTCGTGCCGTGGCCCGACTGGCTTTCGATTTGGAGAGAGCCGCCGTTGAGCTGGACGAGGCGACTGGCGAAGGCCAATCCCATGCCTCGCTTGCGGCCGGCAGGCTTCGCGGAAAAGAACGGACTGGCCGCCTTCTTGCGGGTCGCTTCGTCCATGCCGCAACCCAGATCACTGATCTGGAGTCGCACGCCGGAACTCGAGACGCCGAAATCCCCGCCGGACCCGATGGGCTCGGCCGTGATCTTGACCGGGCCCATCGCATCGGCATAGGACTCGACCGCATTGGCGATGACGTTCGCCAGGGCCGAGGCCACCTGGGCGGAGTCCACCAGGATCTCGGGGACATCCTGGGCCACGTGCACCTGCGTATTGAGGTGCTCGGCGCCGATCTTGCGGCCGGCCAGATCGATCGCCTCCTCAATGACCTGGCGAATATCGATCAAGCCCACCCGCGGCTGCGGCGGCTCGGCGTAGGCCAACAGGTCCTCCACCAGATTCGATGCCTCGCGGGCGTTCTCGACGATCCGTTCGAGGGCGTTTCGCTTTTGGCCGTCGGTCTCCGACTGAGCGATCAGTTGGGCCCGGCCGGTGATGACGGACAGCGGGTTGTTCAATTCATGGGCGATCCCGGCGGCCATCTCGGCCAGCGACTCGACCGGGTCGCGGATCACTCCCCCCTCCGAGGCCGAGGCCGAAGGCTTGAGAGACCCGTTGTCGTGGGACAGCCGCTCGGCCAAATGCTCCTGCCGCTCCCTGGTCAGGGCCAGCCCCAGGACCATGCCGGCCAGCGTGGCGGCCATCTCGAACTTCTCGGCGAACAGCCCGGCGTCGGCGGGATAGTTCAGTTCGAACGCGATCAGGCCGATGGCCTGCCCGTCCGACAGCAGCGGCAACACCTTCGTCTGGCCGCGATTGAAGTCCACGTCCACCTGGTCCAACAGCCAGTCGATCCGGTCGTTCGCATCGACCATGGCGAACCGTCCGGCCAGCGGCTTGGGGATCGGCGACTCTTCGGCCGGGGCTTCCAGGACCGTCTTGTGGCTGTGGCCGAGAGCCTCGACGATTGCGGTGTCGAGGGCCCCTTCTCGCGCCCCGGCGGTCAGGCAGACGCAGACGGTGCCGGTCTGGAAGAACCGCTGCCAACGGCGGGCGAAATCCTCCGCCATGTCGATCGCGGACAGGCTGGAGCCCTGCTCGCGCAGGAACTCTTGGACGAAGGTCAGGTAGCCGGAAACGGTCTGGAGGGATCGGCCCTCGACGGAGAGCTTCGTGTGACGCTGGGCGAGGTCGGCCGCGACGATCTGAACGAGGTCGCAATACCGGGCCATGGGCTGGGGAATCTCCAATCCCAGAGCCTCGGACCGCCGTTTCACCTCCGCCGGCAGCTCGTCCAGGATCTGTTGGAGCGTTCTGGCAGGAACACCGAGGGAGTCCGAAATCTCGCGGATCGCGGCGGGCGCGTCGAAACTGGCCGACTGGCCGATGCCGGCCTGCCGGACAATGTGATCGGCCGCCCTGACGAGCAGAGCGATACGGGCCTCCGGCACGGCCTGGAGCGACGAGGCATCGCGATGGTGAAGCCAGATCGCCAGCACGATCGGCTCGGGCAGCCGCCACCGCTGGGCGAGCTGCTTGCCCAGGAGCGTGTGGTTGGTGCCCAGATGATTGTGCTCGACCGTGTACAGAGAGGCGGAGGAAGCCTCGGCCTCGCGGGCGATGGCCGCCAGACTCTTGGGCATGACGTCCTGCAAAGCGAGCTTGCCGATATCGTGCAGCAGCCCGGCGGACCACGCCATGTGCGGATCGACGCCGGCAGGCTCCGCAATGCGGCGGGCGCAGCAGGCCACGGCCAGGCTATGCAGGATCAACTCCTTGCGGGTGGGCGAGCCGAGCTGCTGATCGGCGAACTCGATCTCGAACGCCGCGGCCACCTTCGTTCGCAGAAGAGCGTCGCGAACGTCGTTGCCGTCCAGGCGGTCGAGCACCAGGCGGACGGAATGCCGCTGGCGGGCCGGGCCGGCCGCCTGACGCTGGGCCAGGGAGAGAATCGCCGCGGCGCAGGCGGGTTCGCATTCGAGGATATCCGCGACGGACGCCGGGGAGAAAGAGCTTCCCAATCCGGCGGATTTCGACTGCGGTCCCGGGCGGCCTTGAACGAGCTTCGAGAGGTACTGCACGGCCACGCACGGGGGAACCGACAATGAGCCCAACTCATTGACGGCCAGTTCCACCTTGCGCGAGGCCGTCGCATCGATGTACCGTTTCGCCATGCGGCTACCCTATGCTTTCGCCAAATGAGGGAGCCCGGCCGCCACTGGTGGCGTCGTTCACCCTCGCTCCGGCTCCAATCCTACCTATCGCCGCTGTGCGGCGTCACGCTCTCAAGCCACCAACTGCAAGGCGGAGTTCACCTTCTCGGTGAGTTCCGCGATGTCAAACGGCTTTCGCACGAATGCTTCGGCACCCGACTTGAGAAGTTGATCGATCTCTTCCTGCTTGATGACGCCGCTGACAATGATGATCCGGGTGTTCTCGAATTCCGGATTGTTCCGAATCGTCTGGCATACGACGTTGCCGTTCACGTCCGGCAGCATGTAGTCCAGCAGAATCAGGTCCGGCCGGAACATCTGAGTCACCATGCCCGCCTCGTACCCGCTCGATGCCGTGCGGATCTCGTAGCGACCGTCGCGAGTCAGGATGTCCGTGATCAGTTCCACAATCTCGGCATCATCATCCACGACCAGCACCTTCTTCCGCCCGGAATCCAGATTGTCCAGAGGAATGTTGTTGTCCCTCATGAACTTGATCAGATTCGCGCGGGGAATGCGACGGAACTTCGAGCCCGGCACACGGAAGCCCCTGAGCCGGCCGGAGTCGAAGCAGCGGATGATCGTTTGCTGACTGACTCGACAAATCTCTGCGGCTTCGCCGGTGGTAAATAGATCCTTCATCCTTGCCCTTCCTTTTTCGCCAACTCCATTTGACAGAAGGCCCACACAGTTTGCCTTATCACCCTAACCTAACCACGACCCCATACCATGTCAAGCTCAAAAACCTACAAAAACCCCGTTCTTCGCCATGGTACCCAGCTTCTTATCGGCAACTGACGCCCATTCTCTTCGATGTTTTTTTCCGGACGCTGCATATGGACCGGCCGTGCCTGCCGCCAACTCCGGCGAAAATCTCGCCCAAGGGAGCGGGATTGCGTTGCTTCCGCAATTCCCTACAATGACGAACGATCGCAATCGCAGACCGTCCTGCAGACAGGAGACCCATGGATCTGACATTCGCACGCACGCTCGTTCTCGTTCTCGCGGCCGCTTCCGCCCCGGCGACGTCCAGCCTCGCGGTCGAAACCGCCGACCGGCCTTCTTGCATCAGCGACGCATGGGTCGCGACAGACGCCTTGGGGCGCAAGCTGCCGGACCATGCCGAGGTGGGAGCCCCCCGGCCGGATCGGACCGTCGCGATGTTCTACTGGACCTGGCACATCGGAGGGACCGCCGACCTCGGGCCTGCCAACGTCAACGAGGTCGTCACGCGCCATCCGGAGGCGGTCAACGACTACAATCACCCGGCGTGGAAAGAACTCGGCCCCATCGTCGGGCACCACTGGAACGAGCCCCTGTTCGGCTACTACCGAGGCACCGACCCGTGGGTCTGCCGCAAGCACGCGGAGATGCTCGCCGACGCCGGCGTGGATGTCGTTGTTTTCGACTGCACGAATGGGACATTCACGTGGAAGGAGGCCTACGACGTGCTCGGGGAAGTCTGGTCGGCCGCCCGGCGGGACGGCGTGCGGACGCCGCAGTTCGCCTTCCTGTGCCCGTTCGCCCCGCACGACGACAGCCGAGTCAACATCACCAAGATCTACGAGGACGTCTACAAGCCGGGCCGGTTCAAGGACCTCTGGTTCCACTGGAAGGGCAAGCCCCTGCTGATGGGCTATCCGGACAACCTCCCCGAGCCGATCCGCTCGTTCTTCACGTTCCGGCCGGGCCAGCCGGACTATCGCAGGGGACCGTCGCGGCCCGACCATTGGGGCTGGCTCGAAGTCGTCCCCCAGCACGGCTACGTCGAGCTGTCGCCAGGCAGATTCGAGCAGGTGACGGTCGGCGTCTCGCAGAACGCCACCGACGTCCTGGCCCCCGCCGCGATGAACGACCCGAAGGGCTCGTACGGCCGCAGCTACACAAAGGCCCACGGCTTCAGCACGGACCCGCGCGACGTCGGCCGGGGCCTGAACTTCCAGGAACAGTGGGACCACGCACTCAAGATGGACCCCGAGCTGATCTTCGTCACCGGGTGGAACGAATGGATCGCCGGACGGTACAAGGAGTGGCAAGGCACCGAGAACGCCTTCCCCGACGAGTTCGACAACGAGCACAGCCGGGACATCGAGCCGATGAAAGGCGGCTTCGGGGACAACTACTACTGTCAGCTCGTCGCGAATGTCCGGCGGTACAAAGGCGTCCGGTCGGCCCCGCCAACCTCGGCGCCGACCACGATCGAGATCGACGGTCGGTTCGACTCGTGGGACCAGGTGCAGCCCGAGTTCCGCCATCACAAGGGCAGCACGATGCACCGCGATCATCGCGGCTACGGCAAGACACACTACCAAGACAGTTCCGGGCGCAATGACTTCGTCGCAGCCAAGGCGGCCAGGGACGCAAACAACCTCTATTTCTACGTCGAGACCGCCGAGCCCATCACCGCTCCGACCGGCCCCGGTTGGATGACGCTGCTGATCGACGTCGATCGTGACAAGAGCACCGGCTGGGAGGGCTACGACTACGCGGTCAACCGCCTGGCCCCCGCCGGCAGCGAGGCGATCATGGAACGAAGCCGGCAGGGATGGAACTGGTCCGCAGTCGGCAAGGTCGCATTTCGCGTCGAGGGCAACCGGATGGAACTCGGCATCCCCAGGACGCTCCTGGGCCTGCCTTCGAACGGCCCGCTGAACTTCGAGTTCAAGTGGACCGACAACGTGCCTTCCTCCGGCGACATCCTGGATTTCTACCTCCACGGCGACGTCGCCCCGAGCGGCCGCTTCAACTATCGCTACTCCGAAGAGATTTGAAATCTCAGATTCGAGATCTCAGATTCCGCCCATGACGGCTGCGTCGCCCCCCTGTCGCGGAAAATTCGCGTCATCCGAAGATTTTCTTCATTTCTCCGAACCCGGTCTCCAGTTAATAGTATTATATTAATATAGCCATATTCGAATATAAGAAGGGTGTTCGTCATGGATAAAGAGCTGGCAATGCACGCGGCTGAGGTTTTGAAGGCGGTGGCGCACCCGATCCGGCTGCTGATCGTCGAGGCTTTGCAGGACGGGGAACGAAGCGTCGGCCAGATCATGGACGCCCTGGGCGAGAAGCAGGCCATCACCAGCCAGCAGCTCAATCTGATGAAGGACAAAGGCGTGCTGGCCTCCCGCCGGGAGGGGACCAAGGTGTACTACAGAATCCAGAATCCGAACGTAATTCGTGTATTGAACTGCGTTTACGATCATTGCGATGCCGCCGCGAAGGGGCGGAGCTGACGATGGACGATTCCCATTTGACAAACAGAAGTCAGACGCCCGTCGCGTGGGAGCGATGGAAGAGAAAGGCATCCGCCGAGAAAGACGCGATTCTTCTCGGAATCGTCAAACACAGATACACCTACCTAAGTACGGGTGTTTAAACGGACAAGGCAAGAGGTTGCATGGTTAGGGAGTTGCAGGCATGGACTTCAAACGCAAGATCGTCGAATTCTCGCTGGATCACTACAAGCTGGTCACCTGGGTCATGGTGGTCTTCACGCTGGTCTGTGCGGCGTTCATTCCGCTGATCAAGGTGGACACGGACCCCGAGAACATGCTCTCGGAGCATGAGGCCGTCCGGGTCTTCCACGAACAGACCAAACGCGACTTCGTCCTGAACGACATCGTGGTCGTCGGCGTGGTCAACAACAAGGACCCCAACGGCGTGTTCAACCCGCAGTCGCTGCGGCGGATCTACGAGCTGACGCAGTTCGCCAAGTCGCTGCGGTGGCCGAACCCCAAGGACCCGAACGAGACGATCGGCGTGGTCGAGGTGGACCTGCTGGCCCCCTCGATGGTGGACCACATCAGCCAGGGCGGCCCCGGCGAGATCCGGTTCGAGTGGCTCATGCCCCAGCCGCCGCAAACCGTCGCCGAGGCGGTCGCGATTCGTGACAAAGCCCTCTCCAATCCCCTGCTCAAGGACACCGTCGTCTCCGGCGACGGCAAGGCGATCACGCTGTATCTGCCATTGACGAGCAAGGACCTCAGCCACGACGTCTACCTCGCCCTGCGGAAAGAGATCGCGACATTCACCGGCGACGAGGAGTACCACATCACCGGCCTGCCGGTCGCGGAGGACACGTTCGGCTATGAGATGTTCATCCAGATGGCGATCTCGGCGCCCCTGGCGATGGCAACCATCTTCATTCTCATGCTGATCTTCTTCCGCAAGCTCGTGCTGATCGTCTCGCCGATGATCATCGCGATGGTCACGGTGCTCACGACGATGGGCATCCTGATCGGACTGGGGTTCCCCGTGCACATCATGAGCTCGATGATCCCGATCTTCCTGATGCCGATCGCGGTGGTGGACTCGGTGCACATCCTGTCGGAGTTCTTCGAAAAGTACACCAAGGAGAAAGGCCGGCGGCAGACGACCGTCGAGGTGATGGACACCCTGTTCGTCCCGATGTTGTATACGTCGCTGACCTCGGCGGCGGGCTTCGCTTCGCTGGCGCTGACGCCGATCCCGCCGGTGCAGGTGTTCGGCGTCCTCGTCGCCGTCGGAATCATGATCGCATGGGTCTTCACGATCACCTTCGTGCCCGCGTACGTCATGTTCCTCAAGGACAAGAGCCTGGAGAACTTCGGGGCCGCGGTGGTCCACGAGCAAAAGCAGACCTGGCTGACCCGCATGCTCCACGGCACGGGCGGCCTCACGTACAGAGCGGCCAAGCCGATCCTCTTCGGAATGCTCGCGCTGACCGCGGTCGCCGTCTACGGCATCACGCGGATCAACATCAACGACAACCCGATCAAGTGGTTCGCCAAGAGCCATCCGATCCGCCAGGCGGACATCGAGCTCAATCAGCATTTCGCCGGCACCTATATGGCCTACCTGGTCCTCGAAGACGGCAGCGACCCGAACGTGACGGTCGAATACGTCAAAGACCTCCGCGACCGGCTCGGCGCCAAGGTCGAGGAACTCGCCGCGGACAATCCCAAAGCCA
>JAAYVJ010000388.1 GCA_012517265.1 Planctomycetota bacterium
AGGTCCGGGGCCGGGCTCGGAACCACACAAACTGTGAACGTTCTTATGGGTTGACATTCCGCAGCAGAACTGGCCTACTGTGCCTTGAACGGTTATGCAGAGGCACAAGTTCATTAGACGAGTTCTCGCTGTCGTCCTGTGCGTGGCAATCGGGCTGGGTCTAGGCCTGTGGAAGGCAGGATTGGCTCCGGTCTGGGCCGGCCTGATCAGCCTGAACGCCGTCGCTCTGACGTTGTACGGCTTCGACAAGCGGCAGGCGATCGCGGGAGGAATGCGAATCCCGGAGATCGTGCTGCATCTCGTCGCGCTATTCGGCGGCAGCCCCGGGGCGCTGGCGGGTCAGGAGTTGTTCCGGCACAAGACCCGCAAACGAGGCTTCCGACTGGTCCTTGTCGGCACGTTTCTGTTGCAGGCCGGGTTGATCTACGGCTACTGGCGTCTTTCGCGAGGGTGAGGGCAGATGGACACCTTCCCATCCGGCATCCGGTTCTCCAAACCCTGGCGAAACTACCAGCAGCGGGTGCTGACGGAGTTGGAGCGGCACCTCGACGACAACCACCTGCATGTCATCGCCGCCCCGGGCTCGGGCAAGACCGTCCTGGGCCTGGAGGTCATGCGACGGCTCGGCCGGCCCGCCCTGATCCTGGCCCCGACCGTCGCCATCCGCGACCAATGGGTGGACCGGTTCGTCAACCTGTTCCTGGACGGCCGGCAAGCGACGCCGGACTGGATCTCGAAGGACATTCGCGTCCCGCGGTTCCTCACAGCCTCGACATACCAGGGGCTCCACAGCGCGTATTCCGGCGACGCGGACGACGAAAAAGAACCCCGCCCACGGGCGGCAGGCCGGGACGTCACTCTCAAGCGGCTCAAACAGCTCGGCGTACGGACGCTCGTGCTCGACGAGGCCCATCACCTCCGCAACGAATGGTGGAAGTGCCTGGCGGACCTCAAGAAGCAGCTTGACGAGCCGACGGTGGTCGCGCTGACCGCGACGCCGCCGTTCGACGTGTCGCCGCTCGAATGGGAGCGATACGTCGGCCTGTGCGGCCCGATCGACGCGGAGATCTCCGTCCCGGAGCTGGTCGCGGAAAAGAACCTCTGCCCCCATCAGGACTACGTGTACCTTTCTGCGCCGCTGCAGGCCGAGCAGAGACAGATCCTCGAATTCCGCCGGGAGGTCGAAGCGTTCGTCAAAGACCTCTGCGCCAACGAGCCGTTTGCAGCGGCCCTGGAGAGCCACCCTTCCGTCGTCGAGCCCGAGGCACACGTCGAAGAGATCCTGGGCGATCCGGAATTCTATTCGAGCGTGGCGTTCTTCCTGAACCACGTGCGAAAGCGCCCGCCGCGAAAGCTGTTGAACGTCCAGGGCCTGTCGCACAGGAAGTGCCCAGCGCTGGATACACAGTGGCTGGAGCCCCTGCTGGCGGGCTGCTTTCATACCCACGCCAAATCCTTCGACGCCCACAAGCAGGTGCTCTCGTCCCTCCTTCGCGAAGCCAAACGAATCGGCATCGTGGAGCGGCGGGAGGTGGGCCTCCGCAGCGTCGCGAAGATCGCCAAGCTGCTGATCCGCAGCGCATCGAAGCTCCAGAGCATCGACGACATCATCCGGCTGGAGACGCAGTCTCTCGGGCCGGACCTGCGGATGGTGATCCTGACCGATTTCATCCGCCGCAGCGATTTTCCGAGCGATGCGAGCGACGCCAAGCCGGTCAAGAGGCTGGGCGTCGTGCCCATCTTCGAGCAGATCCGCAGAGGCGAAGGGGATGTCGCCAGGCTGGGAATTCTCACCGGAACGCTGACCGTCGTCCCCACCGGCACTCAGGAAACCCTGCGGGCCGTGGCGCCCTCGTTGGGCCTCGACCCGAGCGACATCGCGTTCAAGCCTCTGCCCCACGACCCACGATTCAGTGAGATCACAATCCATGGCTCGGACAAGCAGAAAATGGTCTCGCTGGTCACCGCCCTGTTCAACCGGGGCGGGATCCAGATCCTGGTCGGGACCACCTCCCTTCTGGGCGAAGGCTGGGACGCACCCTCGGTGAACTCGCTGATTCTGGCCAGTTTCGTCGGCTCCTATATGTTGTCGAACCAGATGCGCGGCCGGGCTATCCGCACCCAGGACAGCCGGCCGGACAAGACCGCGAACATCTGGCACCTCGTCTGCCAGGAACAGGACACGCCGCAGCTCAACGAGGACATGGAGACGCTGGCCCGCCGGTTCAAATCGTTCGTCGGCGTCTCGTTCACGAAGCCCCGGATCGAGAGCGGGCTGGGACGTCTCGGCCTGGGCCGGCCGCCTTACACGGCCGCGAGGATGGAGCACGTCAACGCCGTGATGCGGCAGAAGGCCTGCGATCGCCCAGGGCTCATCCGTGAATGGGAGCGGGCCCTGGCCAAGGCCAGGGAGGCCGACATGGCCGAACTGGTGGCGGTTTCCGAGTCCACCCTGCCGCGAGATTTCGTCTTTCGCGACGCCATCTTGGCCGTGCTTCGCCAGGTGTTTCTCTGGGCCGTTGCCGCGGTCTCATTCCTGATCCGGCCGCACCTGGCAGAACACAAGACCGCAGTGCTGATCCTGTCGATCGCGTCGGCCCTGGCGGCGATCGCGTCGGTCCCCTCCTGCGTGCGACCCCTCTGGCGGCTCCTGTGGCACGGCTCGCCGGCGTCGAGCATCAGACAAGTGGGCAAGGCTCTGCTCAAGGCCATGGCCCAGGCCGGATCGATCGAGACCAACATCGCCCGGCTCCGCGTCGTGGCGCGTCGGCTCGATCTGGGCCTCGTCGGCTGCTCGCTCCAAGGCGGCTCGACGCGGGAGCGGTCGCTCTTCCTGGAGGCTATGCAGGAGTTGCTGGGCCCGGTGGAGGACCCCCGCTACGTGCTGATCCGCCGGTCCTCCCGTGGCTGGTTCGCCCGCAAAGACTACCACTCGGTGCCCCAGGTCCTGGGCAAGAACAAGGAGATCGCCGAG
>JAAYVJ010000389.1 GCA_012517265.1 Planctomycetota bacterium
CGAAGCACTCGCGGCGGATCGCAAGCTCTCCGGGCTTTCGGACTTCAGACTTCCTGCTTCAAGCTGGATTCATCATTCGATCGCGTGTTGCTGTTGCTCGGCCTCGGCCTTGAGGTCCTTGCGGAACACGACGACCCCCAGCGGCGGCAATGTCACCGACAGGGTGTAGTCGAACCGGCCGTAGAACGACGCGGGCAAAGCCTCGACGCCGCCCATGTTGCCCTGGCCGCTCCCGCCGTAGCAGGTGGCGTCGCTGTTGAGGATCTCCTTCCAGAAGCCGCCGGCCGGGACGCCCAGGCGGTAGTTGCCGCGCGGCACGGGCGTGAAGTTGCACGCAACGGCCAGCAGGACGCTGCCGGCTTTGTCCTTGCGCAGATACGTGATCACGCTGTTGTCGGCGTCGTGATAATCGATCCATTCGAAGCCGTGGCCGTTGAAGTCCGTCTCGAAGAGGGCCGGCTCGTTGCGATAGACGTGATTGAGGTCGCGGACCCACGTTTGGATTCCGGCGTGCTGCGGATTGTCCAGCAGGTGCCAGTCGAGGCTGTGCTCGTGGGTCCATTCGGCATGCTGGCCGAACTCGCCGCCCATGAACAGCAGCTTCTTGCCGGGGTGCGTGTACATGTAGCCGAACAGAAGCCGCAGGTTGGCGAGCTTCTGCCACGGATCGCCGGGCATCTTGCTGTAGAGCGAGCCCTTGCCGTGCACGACCTCGTCGTGCGAGAGGGGCAGGACGAAGTTCTCCGTGAAGGCGTAGACCGCGGAGAACGTCAGACTGCCCTGATGGTACTTGCGAAAGACGCAGTCCTTGACGAAGTACTCCAGCGTGTCGTGCATCCAGCCCATGTTCCACTTCATGCCGAAGCCCAGGCCGCCGGTCTCGATGGGCTTGGTGACCATGGGCCATGCCGTCGATTCCTCCGCGATCATTTGCGTGTGGGGGAAGTCGTGGTAGACCATCTGATTGAAGCGGCGCAGGAAGTTGATGGCTTCGATGTTCTCGCGGCCGCCGTACTGGTTGGGGATCCACTCGCCTTCCTTGCGGGAGTAGTCCAGGTAGAGCATCGAGGCGACGGCGTCGACTCGCAGGGCGTCGGCGTGGTACTTGTCGAGCCAGAACATCGCGCTGCTGATCAGGTACGAACGGACCTCGTGCCGGCCGTAGTTGAAGACCGCGCTTCGCCAGTCGGGGTGGAAGCCCAGACGCGGGTCCGAATGCTCGTACAGATGCGTGCCGTCGAAGTAGCCCAGGCCGTACTCGTCGGTCGGAAAGTGCGAGGGAACCCAGTCGAGGATGACGCCGATGTCGTTGCGATGGAGATAGTCGATCAGGTACATGAGGTCCTGAGGCGACCCGTACCGGCTGGTCGGCGCGAAGTAGCCGAGCGTCTGATACCCCCAGGATCCGTAGAACGGATGCTCCATCACCGGCAGGAACTCCACGTGCGTGAAGCCCATCTCCTTGACGTAGTCGGCCAGGGGCTTGGCGATCTCGTTGTAGCTGAGCAGCCGGGCCGGGTTGCTCGGATCGCGGCGCCACGAGCCCAGGTGGACTTCGTAGATGCTCTGGGGCGCGTTGAGCGAATTGTGCTGGGCCTGCTTCTTGAGCCAGGCCTCGTCGCTCCAGGGGTATTCGAGGTCCCAGACCATCGACGCCGTCCGCGGCGGCATCTCCCAGAAGAAGGCGAACGGGTCGCCCTTGTTCACGCGGTACTGGTTGTGGTGCGAGACGATGTGGTACTTGTACAGCGAACCCTTGCCGATGCGAGGAATGAAGCCTTCCCAGATTCCGGAATGGTCCCAGCGGGCCGAGAGCGGATGCGTCTGCGGGTTCCACTGGTTGAAGTCGCCGACGACGGACACGCTGGCCGCGTTGGGCGCCCAGACGGCGAACTGCGTCCCCTTCACGCCGTCCCTCTCCGTCAGATGGGCCCCGAGCTTATCGTACAGGCGGAAGTGATTGCCCTCCTTGTACAGGTAGATGTCGTGATCCGTCAGAAGGCTGCAATCCGTCAACACCGCGCTGCGATCCGTCATGAAGCAGTCCCCATTGATGATGGATTATCGATCATGGATGATTGTCGGTAGCCGCGAGTGTTTCTTCAATCATCCATCATCCCTTGTCAATAATCAGTCCCTGAATCCCCCGGACCGGGATCATCAGCCAGTCCGGGCGGTTGTTCAACTCATAGCCCAGTTCGTAGATCGCCTTCTCCAAAAGGAAGACCTCGAACAGCGTGTTTCGCTCGGCCGCGTCTTTCGGCACGACCGGGCTGTCGGCCACGGTCTTCAGATACGCGTGCAGGAACATCCCGCTCACGTAGTGATACCACAGATCCGCCCAGGGCCGCAGATACTCGACGTCGGCGCCGAACTTGGCGGCCCGCAGGATGAGACTGCCGTGGGCCGCGTAGTGGAACGAGCGGATCATGCCGGCCACATCGCGCAACGCCGGCTGTTTGAGCCGTCGCTCGGTCATCGACCGGGCCGGCTCTCCTTCGAAATCGATGATAACAAAATCCTTGCCGGTGTAAAGGACCTGGCCGAGATGATAATCGCCGTGCGTGCGGATCTTCACCGTTTCGATCCTCTTTTCGATCAGCCGGCTGACTCGGGCCAGGATGGACTTGCGGGCCGCCAGCACGCCGCGGACGGCCTCCGCGGTCGCCGTCGGCATGGACTTGAGGCCTCGCTCCAGCTCTCCGAAGACCTTGAGCGTCAGGCCGCGGATGGACTGGTGCAGGGACTTCTGGTAAAACAGGGAAAATGGCTCCGGCGTCACGTCGGGGCTCTGGGACAGTGACATCAGGGCCAGATGGAGTTCCGCAGTCCGCCGGCCAAGCAGACCGACCATTTCCACATAGACAGATCCGATAAAATCCCGCACGGCCAGAGGCGCCGCCTCCGGTTCGATCGGGCGGACCGAACCGGGCAGCGGGGGCAGCCCGTCCTGGCGGGTCCGGATGGTCAGTGCATGGCCGAACGAGCGGTCCAGGCTGTCCAGGGTGAACGACCAGGCGTCGCCCTGGTTCGGCGCGTACTGCATGAGCAGGGCGAGAGTCACCGGATTGGCGCGATCCTGTTGCCACTCGATGGAGCCGGCGTAGGCCGGCGTGTGTGCGAACTCGGTCTCTTCCGTCAGGTGTCGAGGCAGCTCGGCGTCCGGGTTCACGCCTTCCTCCACGTGGCGGTACAGCTTCAGGAAGAAGGTGTCCTGATAGACGACGGACGTGTTGGATTGCTCGCCTTTGAGCACGCGCGACGACAGGGGCAGGGGTTTGCCGCCGAGCAGGGTCGCGAACCGGTCGCCTCGTCTGGCCGCGAGGGTTCCGCCGTTTACCTTGCGCGTCCGTCCGCGGGAGAGGATCTCCAACAGTGCGGCGTGCAGGTCCTCGTTGCCGACGGCCTCGTAGAGGACCCCCGATTCGCCGCCCGATTTCAACTGCGCGATGACGGCCGCCGGGGAGTCCTGCTGGAGCCGGGCCTGCGCCTCGGCCGTCGCGAATCCCACCGGCAGGACGTAGCAGCCCTTGCTGCCGGTCGTGTAGGTGACTTCGAGCATCAGCAGATGCACCGACCGGCCGCGGGTCGGGATCCGCAGATCGTGGGCCATCTCGAGCGTGCGAATGGTCCTGCTTTTGCCGCCGAACCACCGCGAGCGAGGCAGGTATGCCCGCAACGCCGCGAGGACCCCAGGCACGGCGTCGCCTTCGAAGACCTCGTCCCACGCCGCATCGGTCTCGATGTCGAAACCTCGCTCCGCCTCCGCGCTTGGCGGCTCGACGGGCCGCTCCAGGTTGAACCAGTAGAACGCGTGCGGCGTCAGCGTGACCATGTACGGCGTCTCGGCGATCCGAGGGAACTCGTTGTTGCTGAAAATCTCCCTCACGCGAAAGCCGTTGTAGTCGGGCATCTGGATGCTCACGGCCTGGCAGTAGCGGGATAGATTGGCGACGACCAGGACGGTTTCCTTCTCGTACGTCCTCAGGAACGTGAGCACCTTGCTGTTGTCCGAGGAGAGGAACTGGACGCTGCCCCGGCCGAAGGCCTTGAACCGCTTCCGCGTCGCGATCATCCGCCGCATGAACCACAGCAGCGAGGAGAGGTTGCGGTCCTGGTTCTCGACGTTGATGGTCGTGAAGTGATACTCCGGATCGATGATCACCGGCAGATAGAGCTGCTGCGGATTGGCCGTCGAGAAGCCCGCGTTCATGTCGGCGGTCCACTGCATCGGGGTGCGGACCCCGTCGCGGTCGCCGAGATGATAGTTGTCGCCCATGCCGATTTCGTCCCCATAGTAGAGGATCGGCGTGCCGGGCAGGGAGAACAGGAGGGCCTTCATCATCTCGATCCGCCTGCGGCTGTTGTCCATCAGCGGGGCCAGGCGCCGCCGGATGCCGGCGTTGATTCGCGCCCTCGGGTCCCGGGCGTAGGCCTTGTACATGTAGTCCCGCTCCTCGTCGGTGACCATCTCGAGCGTCAGTTCGTCGTGATTCCGCAGGAACATGCCCCACTGACAGGCGGGGGGGATGTTGAGGCTCTGGTCCAGGACGTCCAGCAGCGGGAAGCGGTCCTCCGTCCGCAGGGCCATGAACAGGCGGGGCATGATGGGGAAGTGAAACGCCATGTGACATTCGTCGCCGTTGCCGAAGTAGGCGGCCGCGTCCTCGGGCCACTGGTTCGCCTCGGCCAGGAGCATCCGGTCCTTGAAATTGCGGTCCACGTGGGCGCGGAGTTCCTTGAGAAACGCGTGCGTCTCGGGCAGATTCTCGCAGTTGGTCCCGTCGCGCTCGAAGAGGTAGGGGATGGCGTCGAGCCGCAGGCCGTCGACCCCCAGGTTGAGCCAGTAGTCCAACACACGGAAGATCTCGCGGCGGACCCGGGGATTGTCGAAGTTCAGGTCCGGCTGGTGGCTGTAGAACCGGTGCCAGTAGTACGCCTGGGCGACGGGGTCCCACGTCCAGTTGGAGCTCTCGAAGTCGGTGAAGATGATCCTCGCGTCGCGGTACTTCTCCGTCGTGTCGCTCCAGACGTAGTAGTCCCGCCAGGGCGAGCCGGGCTTGGCTCGCCGGGACCGCTGGAACCAGGCGTGCTGGTTGGACGTGTGGTTGATGACCAGTTCGGTGATGACGCGGATGTCCCGCCGGTGCGCCTCGCGCAGGAACCGCTTGAAGTCGGCCATCGTGCCGTAGTCCGGATTGATCCGCATGTAGTCGGCGATGTCGTAGCCGTCGTCGAGCAGGGGGGACGGATAAAACGGCAGCAGCCACAGGGCGGTGACCCCCAGTTCCTGGAGATAATCGAGCTTGCGAATGACGCCTTCGAAGTCGCCGATCCCGTCGCCGTTGCTGTCGAAGAACGATTTGACGTGCAGCTCGTAGATGATGGCGTCTTTGTACCAGAGGGATTCGTGGGTTGGGCCCTGTGAATCCGCCGCGTCGATCGCAACGCGTTGTCTTCCGTTGTCGTGTGCCATAGGCGATCTTCCCGTGCTTTCCTGTGACCATAACGGATACGACGGAGGGCTGCAAACGGTTTTGCCGAACTCGACGCGGTTTCTGTAACTGGTATATATGGATCGTCTACATTATGTATTGGCACGAGGCGGCAGGCGTCGCGTGAAGGAGTCGGCCGGAGTCTGCGCAGTGGCGAATCACAGTTTTCCGTTGACTTGTCCCGACTGAGGCGGTATGCTATGGGAACATGGAGGGGTCTAAAGAAGAGGGCTCTTCCTGTGGTTTCGCGGGGTTCTGACGTCTCCCTTGCGATGGGGCGTTCTTGCTGTTGGAGGAGGGTGGATATGGGACGTTCCGCGGCGTTGGCGGCGGCGATCGTGACCGTCTGTGTGTGTCTGCAAGGCCGGGCCCAGGACGGCGTCATCGAACTGGGGCCCGAGGAGGTCATTCAGGCCGGCGGCGTGGACATCGCCGTGCCGGGCTATTCGGTCCCGTCGTTCGAGGACTGGAACAACGACGGCCTGCGCGACCTGATCGTCGGCGAAGGCGGCGGCGGCCAGACCGGCAAGGTCCGCGTCTATCTGAACGTCGGCGTCGAGTCGGACCCGTGCTTCGTCGATTTCTTCTACGTCCAGGCCGCCGGGGCGGACCTGACCTGTGCGCCCTCGGGGTGCCAGGGTTGTTTCCCCCGCCTGGTGTTCTGGGACGAGGACGCGCGCAAGGACCTGCTGGTCGGCATGGCCGACGGCACGCTGAAGATCTTCCTGAACATCGCGGACGACAATGAGCCCGCCTTCGACGCCGGGACGCTCGTGAAGGTCGGCGTCGAGGACAGCCTCACGCTCGACGTCGGCTCGCGGGCCACGCCGGACATGGTCGACTGGAACAGCGACGGCATGCTCGATCTCGTCGTCGGCGGTCTGGACGGCGTGATCCACCTCTACCTCAACTGCGGCTGCGGCGGCTGGATTCCGCCGCACTTTTTCTTCTCGTCCGCCGACGGGTATCCCTTCGCCCAGTCCAACGGCCGCGACCTGACCGTCCCCGGCGGACGGTCCAGCCCGGTCTTCGCGGACCTCGACGGCGACGGCCTGAAGGACCTGCTCACCGGCAACACCGACGGCATGATCCTGTTCTACAAGAACGTTGGCGTCGCCTCGCTTCCCGCATTCGGCGGCTACGTGCCGGTCCGGTCGGCCGGTGCCCCGATCGCTCTGCCCAAGAGCACCTCCGGCGGCCTGCGGACGCGTCCCTCGATCTGCTACTGGACCGGCGACGGCAAGTTCGGCCCGAAGGACGGCTACTGGGACCTGCTCGTCGGCTACGGCGACGGCAAGGTCCGCCTCTATCGCGGCCTGCCCAAACTGGGCGACTTCGACCTGGACGGCGACCTCGACGGCGCCGACTTCACCTTCCTGGCCAAGGCCCTGGACAAGCCCGTCCCGACGGAGGGCCCGTCTCCCGACCTCAACGGCGACGGCGTCGTCGACAGCCTGGACCTCCGCCTCTTCGCAGACCTCTGGCTGGCGGCGAACAAGTAGGACGAACCGGGGCCCCGTCCGCGTGACGGCGGCCCGATTCCACACCAAACGAGTCTCGTAGGGGCAGGCCCCCGTGCCTGCCCCTCTCGCTTTTGCCTCGGACCATCTCCATGGCCGGGAGGCTCCACGGCTACGAGATGGGTCAAACCCGCGTGTTCCGCCTCCAAGCTGGAAAATGAACCTCGGTCCCTTGCCGAGGTTCTTTTCTGGATTTATGTTACCGGCGTGTCCCTGGGTGCCTTGACAATAGGGGGGACTATCCGTGCGTTCACAGGAGGCGAACGTGAGAGTGAGATCTTGGTTGCCGGCGATCCTGGCCCTGACGCTCCTGGCCGGGGTCGGCTGCGGGAAGAAAAAAGAGTCTCGACCGGAGTCGGAGTTGCTCCGTGCGGCCGCGGAGGGGGACACGCAGAAGGTCCAATCGCTGGCGGCAAGCGGGGTGTCGATGGACGCGACCGATTCCCGCGGCCGCACTCCGTTGCACAATGCGGCCGAGCGGGGCCATCTGGAGGTTGTCCGTCTCCTGATCCGTTGCGGGGCTTCCGTCGACGTTCGCGATGGCGACGGACGTACGCCGGTCATGCTGGCTCTGGCCGGCGATCACAGATCGGTCGTCGAACTCCTCATTGACGCCGGGGCGAAGGCGGGGGACGCGAACCAGGATCTCGATGCGTTGCTTCTGCGGGCGACCTGGGAGGGGAAGGCCGAGATGGTCAAGTTCCTGATCGCCAAAGGGGCCGACCCCAACAAGCACGGCGAACCAAATCATTTCCTGGACGATACGCCCTTGGCGATCGCCGTGTGCGCCGGGCGGATCGATATCGTGGAACTCCTGATCGACGGGGGCGCCGATGTGAAGGTCAAGGACGAATCGGGGTGGAGTCTGCTCCACGTCGCCGCGACGCAATACGATGAGCCTGGGCAGAGCCGGACGCCGGCAGTGGAGATGATGAGACTGCTCGTCGCACACGGCGCAAGTGTGAAAGCCAGGGATGAAGAAGAATTGACGCCGCTGCATTGCGCCGCCTACAAGGGGCACGAAGACGTCGTTGCATTCCTTCTGGCTAGGGGGGCCGACGTCAATGCCCGGACGGTGCCCGATCCTCGGCCCGACCAGGGTTCCTGGGAACGCGACCTGGGCTTTCGCCTGGGTCCCGGCGTGACGCCGCTGCACGAGGCCGTTGCTGCATGGTATCCGGTTGTTGGCGGGAACCCGAACGTGGTCGGTCTTCTCCTCGCCCATGGGGCGGAAGTGGATGCTTCGGACGAATCGGGCAGTACGCCGCTGCACTATGCGGCCGCGCAGGCGGGGCGGAAGGTGGCCGAGGTTCTGATTGCCGCGGGGGCGGACGTGAATGCTCGGAACAAGGACGGCACGACGCCCCTGGCGATTGCGCTGCGTAGGGGGAACGTTGAGACGGCCCGGGCACTGATCGCCGCCGGGGCCCAGAAGGTTGTCATGAAGAACCATTCCCCAAGGATTCGCATTGAGTACGAGTCCAAACACGAGCCGGTTCTGCACCTGGCCATCGTAGGTCGCTCGGAGATGCCTTGGCAACACGATCCTTCCGACGCGGAGCCAAACCTGGCTGAATTCCGCAGGGAGTGGATGGAACTGCTGCTGGCCAACGGCGCCGATCCGGAGGAACGGGATGAGAAGGGCAATACCGCTCTTTTGGCGGCCCTGCTCGTGGGCGACGAAATCGCCGCCCGCCGACTCGTCGATCACGGCTGCGACCTCAACGCCCGGAACCAGGCCGGCACCACCGCTCTGCACCTGGCGGCCATCGACAACAGGGAGGTGTTCGCCTCGCTGTTGTTGGCCAAGGGGGCGAACGTGAACGCCCAGGACGCCGACGGCGACACCCCCCTGCACAGCGCCAGCCTCCGCGGTCACAAGAAGATGGTCGAATCATTCCTGGCCCACAAGGCCGACCCGAACCTCCGGAACAGTCGAGGCCGCACGCCGGCGGACGAAGCACTCCGCCGGGGGCATGAGGAGATCGTGCTGTTGCTCGGGGCCAAAGGGCGGTAGGGCGGTGCGTCGGCCTCACAACCGGAGCCCGGCGTGCAGTGAGTTCGACCCGACAATTGTGTCACAGTAGGTCGAGGGATTTCACAACAACCGGCGGAAAAGTGCGAGGCATCGGCAATCCATTTCTTGACATGTGATTCGCGTCACCATATGATGCGGCCTTCTTGGCGGAGCTTGCGACGGTGAGAATCCCGACCGCAGGCCGCCGGGGCGTGCAAGGTATGGGGAATTGCCGATGCCAAGACAAAAGACCACCGTGGTCGGAGCCGGGAACGTCGGGGCGACGACCGCATTCATCGCGGCCAATCGCCGGCTGGGCGAGATCGTATTGCTCGACATCGTGAAGGGATTGCCCGAGGGCAAGGCCCTGGACATGGCCGAGGCCAGCCCGATCCAGTTGTCGCAGCAGGAGATTTGCGGGACGACCGACTGGTCCGCGACCGTTGGCAGCGACGTGGTGATCATCACCAGCGGCGTGCCCCGCAAGCCGGGCATGAGCCGGGACGATCTGCTCGTGATCAACGCCGGGATCGTCCGCGACGTCAGCCGCAAGGCGGCCGAGCTGTCGCCCGAGGCCACGATCATCGTCGTGAGCAATCCGCTGGACGTGATGGTCTACGTCGCCGGCAAGACCACCGGCTTTCCGAAGAACCGCGTGATGGGCATGGCGGGCGAGCTCGACTCGGCGAGGTTCCGCTGCTTCCTGGGCCAGGAGCTCGGCGTGAACGTCTCGGATATCCAGTGCGTCCTGATGGGCGGCCATGGCGACGACATGGTCCCGCTTCCCCGGTTTACCACGGTCGGCGGCGTTCCTGTCTCCCATTTTCTCAGCAAGGACCGGCTCGACTCTCTGATCGACCGCACCCGCAAGGGCGGCGTCGAGATCGTCAACCTCCTGGGCTACAGCGCCTACTACGCGCCGGCGGCCGGCGCGGTGAAGATGGCGGAGGCCGTCCTGCGGGATACGAAGAACCTGATCTGCTGCTGTGCCTGGTGCGAAGAGCAGTACGGCGTCGGCGGTTGTTTCGTGGGGGTTCCGGCGATCCTGGGCAAGGGGGGCGTCGAGCGGATTGTCGAGTTGCCTCTGGAGGCGACTGAGAAATCCCAGTTCGAGGCGTCGCTCGGTCGGGTCAAAGCCCTGGTCGTCCGGGTGGACGAGCTTCTGGCGCAGCAGAAGTGAAGCGGAATAGTACGGAACGACATTTGAATAAGCAAGAATCCGAGTCGCAAGTAGGGGAAGGGAATACGGTTCAGGCGGATTCCCGTGTCGCGGGTTCGGAGTCGTTTTGGGAATTCCCCTTTCGCAAATTGAATTTCCTTTTCTCTTGCCTTCGGTTCTGTCGATGATATAACCTACGCGACTTTTTCTATACGGTTGGAAGATCAAGGGGCAATACCGCACATGGAGCTGATAGCGAAGATCAAGCAGGCTGAGGCCGAAGCGCACCAGATCGTCGAGAAGGCCAAGGCCGACGCCGTGGCCCTGGCCGACAAGGGGCGGCAGGAGCGTCGCCAGCGTCAGGAGCAGGCCGAGCAGAACCGTCGACGGTCGATTGAGGCCGCGGTGGAGAAAGCCCGCGGCCAGGCGCAGGGCGAAATCAAGACCTTGATGACGCAGGCCGAGCAGCAGCGCAAGCAGTTGCGGGACCAGGTCCAGAAGAAAGTCCCGGCCGCCGTCGCCAAGGTGGTCGAGTACATGAAGAAAGGCTGATCCATGGCGATTACGCCAATGGCCAAAGTGATGATCGTCTGCCACCGCACGCAGGTTTCGGACCTGCTGGCGGCGTTGCAGGCCGAGGGGATCTGCCAGATCCTCAACGCCGACGAGGCGACGATCAGCAAGGACACGCCGGGGTTGGCCGCCCTGAAAGAGCGGCCCAAAGACCTCGAAGAGCTGGTGGCCCGCCTCGATCGGAGCATCCGCTTCGTCAAGGAAAACGCGCCGCCGGAGAAGGGCACGAGCGTTTTGGCCCCCCGCAAGGTGATCGAATCGCGGTTGTACAAGGAGATCGTCTCGGATCCGCAGGCCCGCCAGGGGCTCGAGAGAGTCGAGCAGACGCAGGCGGCCCTGGAGAAGACGCGGACGGAGATCGAGCACTTGCAGGGCGTCTTGGACATGCTGCGGCCCTGGGCGGGTTTCGAGACCCCGGTCGAGGAACTGGCCCGGCTGCGGGCCGGCGTGGCCTGGGCGGGCCTGGTGCCCGGCCAGCATTTCGACGCGTTCGCGCAGCAGTTGGGCGACGTCGGAGCGGCGATCCAGAAGGTGAGCACGGCCGGCACGCGGGAAGCGGTCGTCGTCGTCTCGTTACGGGAGAACGTCGAGCAGGTCCAGAAGCTGCTGCGATCATACGAGTTCGAGATCGTCAGCTTCGAGCCGATGACCGGGACGGTCGCCTCGCTGATTCGCGAACACGAGCGCAAGCTCGCGGAGGCCGAAACCCGGCTTGAGGAGAACCGCAGGGCCGCCGCCGCACTGGGGGCGAACCTGCTGAAGCTGCAGGTGCTGTTCGATCACTACCGCAACCTGCTCGAACGGGAGCACAAGAAGGAAAGCGTCCCGGCCACCGAGCAGACGATGATCCTGGAAGGCTGGTGCAAGAAGGCGGACTACGCCAGGCTCGAGTCGCTCGTCGGGCGGTTCAACGCCGCGAGCCTCTCGCAGATCCAGCCGGCCGAAGGGGAAGACGTCCCGGTGGAGATCTGCAATCCGCCGATGGTCAGTCCGTTTGAGACGGTCACCCGTCTGTACGGCATGCCGGTGCCGAGTTCGGTGGACCCGACGGTGTTCCTGGCGCCGTTCTTCGCGATCTTCTTCGGCCTGTGCCTGGCGGACGCCGGGTACGGACTGATCATGACGGCCCTGGTGGCCTGGGTGGTCCGCAAGATGCAGGGCAACAAGGGCGCGATGGTCATGCTGGTCATGTGCGGCGTGACGACCACGTTGGCCGGGGCCCTGACGGGCAGTTGGTTCAGCGATGCGATCCAGTCGCTGCTGCCTGAGGGCAGCGGGATCCTCAAGGCCCTCGACGGGGCGCGCCGCTCGATCATGTGGTTCGACCCGATGACGCAGCCGATGACGTTCTTCCTCCTGTCGCTGGGCCTGGGCTATTTCCAGATCCAGTTCGGTTTGTTCATCGCGTTCTTCCACAATCTGTTGAACCGCAAGGACGCCAAGGCCGCGATCTTCGATCAGTTGACCTGGATCGTGATGCTCAACAGCCTGCTGGGTTTGGGCCTGAGCAAGGGCGGCATCCTGCCGGCGGCTCTGGCGAGCGTGTTCGGCGTCCTGGCCATCGTTGCGGCGGTCGTCATCCTGCTGTTCAGCGGGCGGGACCTGCCGTGGGCGGGCCGGATCGGCATGGGCGTGTTCAACCTGTTCAGCACCGTCTTCTACGGCGGCGACATCCTCAGCTATGTGCGGCTCATGGCGCTGGGCATGGTCGGCTCGGGCTTCGGCATGGCGATCAACGTGCTGGTCAAGCTCGTGATGGACGTTCCGTACGTGGGCTGGCTGCTCGGCGCGGTCCTGTTCGTCGGCGGGCACCTGTTCAACATCGCGCTGTCGGTGCTCGGCGCGTTCGTGCACAGCCTGCGGTTGCAGTTCGTCGAGTTCTTCCCGAAGTTCTTCCAGGGCGGCGGCCGGCAGTTCGCGCCGCTGCAGAACGATTACCGTTACATCACGATCGAATGATGCCGCCGCACCCAGACGGCGGTTGGGCAGAAGTCTAGGAAAGTACGCTAAGGAAAAGAGGTCAGAAACTATGTTGGAAATGATGGGTTTGCCGTTCGCATTGACAGGGGCTGCATTGGCCGTGTTCCTGGCCGGTATCGGTTCGGCCATCGGGTTGGGCGTCGCCGCCAAGGCCGCCACGGGCGTTCTGAGTGAGAAGCCGGAGCGGTACGGCACCTTGATGCTCCTGGTCGTGCTGCCCAGTACGCAGGGCATCTATGGCTTCGTCATCGGCTTGTTCGTGATGATCAAGCTCAACATGTTCGGCCCGGAGATGGTCCCGATCACGTGGTTCCAGGGCCTCTCGATCCTGGCGGCCTGCCTGCCGGTGGGCGTCGCGGGTCTGTTCAGCGCGATCCATCAGGGCCGCACCGGCGCCGCGGGCGTGCTGATGAGCGCCAAGCGCCCGGACATGGCCTTCAAGGCCGGCGTCGTGTACGCAGCTCTGATCGAGCTGTACGCGATTCTGGGCTTCCTCATTTCGCTGCTGGTTCTCCTGATGGGCATCAAGCTCGCGGTCCCCGGCGCTGCGGTCTAAGTGAGCACCCCTTTTCGGCAGGAAGGCACAATGGAAGCTGATCAGGTCATAACGAAGATTCTGTCGGATGCCCGCGCCCAGGCCGATGCGATCAAGAAGCAGGCCGAGGAGCGCGAGGCCGCCGAGACGGCCAAGCTCAACGAGGAGTTGGCCCGGTTCGAGGAGGCCACCAAGGCCATGGCGGAGAAGGCCGGCGCCGACGAGCGTTCGCAGCGGCTGGCCGTGGCGAGAATGGAGGCCGCCAAGGAGTACGCCGCGACGAAGGCCTCGCTCCTGGACGAGGTGTTCGTGCAGGCCCGCCGGAAGCTGGAGACGCTGCCCGACGCGGAGTATCGCGAGCTGATGGGCAAGCTGATGGCCGCGGCGGTCGAGACGGGCGAAGAGACGGTCCTGGCGGGCAAGAACGACGCGAGGATCGACGCCAAGCTCGTCGCGGACGTCAACGCCAAACTCGGGGGCAAGGGCAAGCTGACGCTGTCGGATCGCAAGCACGGCTTCGGCGCCGGGTTCCTCCTGCAGCGGGGCAAGGTCCGCTCGAACGTTTCGCTGGAGGTGCTGGTGGGCCAGGCCCGCAAGGACCTCGAGATCGAAGTGGCGAAGGATCTCTTTTCCAACAACGCCGACGCGGGTCGGTCGCGGTAGCAGAACATGCCCGAGATGCAATTGGATACGATGGACCTGGGTCTTCACGATTTCTTCACGTACCCGCCGGTGGGCGAGGACGATTACCGCTACATGTTCCAGACCGCACAGGTCCGGAGCATGGAGACGCAGATGCTGACGCGGACGACCTTGACGGACATGGCCAACGCGTCGGACTTCGCCTCCGCGGCCTCCTCGCTGAGCGGCACGGAGTACACGCTGCCCCAGGGGGCGGGCGGCTCCGAGGTCGAGACGGTGCTCCGACAGCGGCGGGCCGCGGTCCGCAAGCTGTTCGAGGACCTGATGCTGGACGAGCGGGTCGCGGAGCTGTTCCGGAGCCGGGACGATTACGCGAACCTTCGCCTGGTCCTGCGTCGCGTTCTGACGGACAAGCCGGCGGGCGCCGATTTCAGCGACGAGGGGAACGTGGCGCCGGAGGTGATCCGGCAGGCCTTCGAGGAGCAGAACTACGGCCTGTTGCCCGAGTACGCGCAGGCGGCCGTCGAGCGGGCGACCCTGGCGTACTATCAGAACAAGGACATCCGCCAGATCGACCATGCGATCGACCACGCCCAGGCCGAGCACCGGATGGACGTGGCGCGCGGCGCCGATGGGAGCGAGTTCCTGACGAATCTCTTCCGCATCCAGACCGACATGACGAATCTGCGGACGATGCTGCGGGTCAAGTTCCTGCAGGCCGACCCGCGGGACGTGTTTTTGGAGGGCGGGTTCATCGAGATGGACCGCCTGCGGCAGGGGCTGGACCTGCCCTACGAGGCGGTGGGGCCGCTGTTCTTCTCGACGCCGTACCACCACATTCTCGATGCCGGCGCCGCGTACGTGGCCGCCAACGGATCGTTCCTGAAGGCCGAGCAGCTGTGCGACGATTACGTTCAGGGCTATCTGCGGCAGACGGCGCAGATCGCCTCGGGCCCGCAGCCGGTGGTGGCGTTCCTGCTGGCCAAGGAGCACGAGATCCGGTCGGTCCGTCTGATCGTGACGGCCAAACGAAACAATCTTGACACCAAACTGATCCTGGATCGTCTCGCGTAGGGCACGGGGCTCTTTCGGGGCACCGGTCACGGATCACTGGACACGAAACAATGGAAGGCAAAGTCGCAGTACTAGGGGATGCCGATTTCGTGATGCCGTTCTCGGCGTTGGGCGTGGACACGTACGCCGTGGGGGCCGATCGCGAGCAGGTTGTGCAGGCGGCCGAGCAGATCGTTCGCGGTCAGTACGCGTTGCTCGTGGTGGCCGAGACGATCGCTGCGACGGCCGACGAGGTCCTGGCGGCCACGGAGGCCAAGGCGACGCCGTGCGTGGTCGTCGTGCCGTTTACGCAGGAATCGGAGGGCTTCGCCAGCGAGGCCTTGGGCAGGGTACTCAAGCTTGCTACGGGGATTGATATCTTGCGTGGTGCGTAGTGCGTCTTGCGTCGTGCGCAGGAGGCGATAGATGGCAGAGAGAACGAAGGGGTACAGAGAGCTGGAGATATGGAAGCTCGGAATTGAGATCGTCAAAGACGTGTACCGTTTGACGGCGGCGTTCCCCCAGCATGAGTTGTATGGGTTGGCCGGTCAGATGAGGCGGTGTTCCGTGTCGGTGCCGTCGAACATCGCCGAGGGGTATCGCAGGCAGCACAACAGGGAGTACCGGCAGTTCGTGCACGTGTCGCTCGGCAGTTGTGCCGAACTGGAGACGCAGGCGACGATCGCGAAGGAACTGGGCTATGTGGGACGAAGGGAAGAGGCCGAGTTGCTCGAGAAGTTGGACCATGAGTGTCGGATGGTTTCGAACCTGACCAAGAAACTGTGACAGCAAGCGTATTGCGGAGCACGCACGACGCATGACGCGATACGCACGACGAGTGAAGGTTGTGACAACAATGACAGAGAAAAGACAAGGTCGTGTAATGAAGGTCGCCGGGCCCGTGGTGGTTGCCGAGGGCATGGCCGGGGCGCGCATGTATGACGTGGTCCGCGTCGGGGCGCTGAACCTGATCGGGGAGATCGTGGAGTTCCGCGGCGACCGGGCGTCGATCCAGGTCTACGAGGAGACCACGGGCATCGGACCGGGCGAGCCGGTGCTGGACACCGAGGCGCCGCTGAGCGTCGAGCTGGGGCCCGGGCTGATCGAGAGCATCTACGACGGCATCCAGCGTCCGCTGGACGCCCTGGTGAAGCTCGAAGGCTCCTTCATGAGCCGCGGCAGCGCGATGCCCGGCCTGGACCGCCAGAAGAAGTGGGCGTTCAAGCCGACGGTGGCCAAGGGCGCGAAGGTGACCGGCGGCGACATCATCGGCGAGGTGAAGGAGACCTCCCTGGTGCTGCACAAGATCATGGTCCCGCCGGGGATCAGCGGCACGATCAAGAGCATTTCGCCGGGCGAATTCACGGTCGAGGAGACCGTGGCGGTCTGCGTGTCGGACACGGGGGTCGAGCACAAGCTGACGCTGATGCAGAAGTGGCCGGTGCGCATTCCGCGGCCGTTGAGCAAGCGGCTGGCGCCGACGAAGCTGCTGGTCAGCGGGCAGCGCGTCATCGACACGTTCTTCCCGATCACCAAGGGCGGCACCGCGTGCGTGCCGGGGCCCTTCGGGACGGGCAAGACGGTCGTGCAGCATCAGCTCGCCAAGTGGGTCGACGCGGACATCGTCGTCTACGTCGGCTGCGGCGAGCGCGGCAACGAGATGACCGACGTGCTGACCGAGTTCCCCGAGCTGAAAGATCCGCGCAGCGGCGAGCCCCTGATGAAGCGCTCGGTGCTGATCGCGAACACGTCGAACATGCCGGTGGCCGCCCGCGAGGCGTCGGTGTACACCGGGATCACGCTGGCGGAGTACTTCCGGGACATGGGGTACACGGTGGCCCTGATGGCCGACAGCACGAGCCGATGGGCCGAGGCCATGCGTGAGATTTCGACGCGTCTGGAAGAGATGCCCGCCGAGGAAGGGTACCCGGCGTACCTGTCGGCGCGCATCGCGGCGTTCTACGAGCGGGCCGGCCGCGTCAAGTGCCTCGGCTCGCCCGATCGCGAAGGCGGCCTGTCCGTCATCGGGGCCGTCAGCCCCCCGGGCGGCGACCTCTCCGACCCCGTCGTCCAGGCGACCCTGCACGTCGTGAAAGTCTTCTGGTCCCTCAAGGGCGAACTCGCGTATCAGCGTCACTTCCCCGCCATCGACTGGCTGACGAGTTATTCCTTCTACGGCCAGTATTTGCGGGGGGCGTTCGAGAACAAGGACTTTGGCGCCGAGATGGAGCAGATGACCAAGGAGGCGATGGGCCTGCTGGAGCAGGAGTCCGAGCTACGCGAAATCGTGCGGCTGGTCGGCGCTGAGGCGCTGTCGCCGCGAGACCGGCTGGCGATGGAGACGTCCCGGTCGATCCGCGAGGACTACCTCCACCAGAACGCGTTCCACGCGGTGGACACGTACACGTCGCTTGAGAAACAGTACGAGATGCTCAAGACCGTGCTCCACTTCCACCATGCGGGCCTGGCCGCAGTCGAGGCCGGCGTCGAGACCTCCGCGATCTCGCGTCTGGCCGTCCGCGAGGACATCGCCCGCGCCAAGTACGTCCCGCAGGCCGAGATCGACAAGATCCGCCAGATCCGCGTCAAGATCGACGACCAGATGCGACAACTCGAAGGAGCCGTGGCCGCCAAGTAGCCAACCAACGCGTCGCGACCCGACGCAGGAGTGTGACATGCTATCCGTGAAAGAGTATCAGACCGTATCGAACATCCAGGGCCCGCTGATGCTGGTCGAGATGGTGGACGAGGCCAAATACGGCCACATCGTCGACATCGAGCTGGGCGACGGCTCCATCCGCCGCGGCCAGATCCTCCAGGTCGAGAACGACAAAGTCCTCGTCCAGGTCTTCGAAGGCACCAGCGGCCTGGACAACGCCAGCAGCACCGTCCGCTTCCTGGCCCGTCCCCTCGAACTGGGCGTCTCGCCCGACCTGCTCGGCCGCGTCTTCAGCGGACTGGGCGTTCCCAAGGACGGCGGACCCGAAATCATCCCGGTCGCACGTCGCGACATCAACGGCGCCCCGATCAATCCGTACGCCCGCGACTACCCCAACGAGTTCATCCAGACAGGCATCTCGACGATCGACGGCCTCAACCCGCTGGTCCGCGGCCAGAAGCTCCCCATCTTCTCCAGCTCGGGCCTCCCGCACGACGACCTGACCGCCCAGCTCGCCCGCCAGGCCTCCGTGCTCGGCAAGGGCGAGGCCTTCGCCGTGGTCTTCGCCGCCATGGGCATCACGTTCGAGGCCGCCCAGTTCTTCATCGACGACCTGCACAACACCGGCGCCATCGAGCGATCCGTCATGTTCATCAACCTGGCCAACGACCCGGCCATCGAGCGGATCGCAACCCCGCGCTTCGCGCTGACCGCCGCCGAGTACCTGGCCTTCGAGCAGGACATGCACGTGCTGGTCATCCTCAACGACATGACCAACTACGCCGACGCCCTCCGCGAGATCAGCGCCGCCCGCAAGGAAGTGCCCGGCCGCCGCGGCTATCCCGGCTACCTCTACACCGACTTCGCGACCCTGTACGAACGCGCCGGCCGCATCAAGGGCAAGAAGGGCTCCATCACGATGGTGCCCGTGCTCACGATGCCCGAAGACGACAAGACGCACCCGGTGCCCGACCTGACCGGCTACATCACCGAAGGCCAGATCATCCTGTCTCGCTCCCTCCAGCGGCAGGGCGTCAAGCCCCCGGTCGACGTGTTGCCGAGCCTGTCGCGTCTGAAGGACAAGGGCATCGGCAAGAACAAGACCCGCGAGGACCACGCGGACCTGTACAACCAGCTCTACGCCGCCTACGCCCGCGGCAAGGAAATGCAGGAGCTGGCGACGATCATGGGCGAGGCGGCCCTGTCCGACGAGGACCGCAAGTACATGACCTTCGCCAACCGCTTCGAGGACAAGTACATCGGCCAGGACTGGTACGAGAACCGCACCGTCTTCCAGACGCTCGACCTGGGGTGGGAACTGCTGAGCATGTTCGAGAACAACGAGCTCAAGCGCATCGACGTCAAGCTCATCGA
>JAAYVJ010000049.1 GCA_012517265.1 Planctomycetota bacterium
AGCTCGTCATCGAAGGCGATTCCGTGCTCTACCGCGGCAAAGAGGTGATGAAGCTGGCGTCCGAGTCCAAGAACGTGGACATCGTGTACAAGAGCGGCCGGGCGACCATCAGCGACGGCGTAGGTCCCGCCAAGACCATCCGCCTGTGACCGGGTCCTACGGCTTGCAGCGGTCCATGCGGGCCGCAGAGTCCCGCAGAAACTCCTCGCGCCACCAGCTCACGGTCTTGGCGCCGATGTGTGGGCCCTCCGCGACCTGGGGCGAGGGATCGTCCGTCCACCAGTTGGGCAATTGGGACGAGGGCCGCTGCGCCGCGTCGGGCGTCGGTCGAACGGAAGTGAACCGGGCGGTCCTGCCGTCGAGCGAGGGAACGGTGCTGCGGATGACATAGCTGTACGTCTTGGCGTCCTTCGGCGAGAAGCGAAATCGCATCGCGCCGTCCGCGTCGGCGTATCCGACGGACGATTGATTCTCGATGACCATCGTCGCCTCAGGCCGCTCTGGCGGGTGCTCGCTCACCGGCAGGGCCAATTCCAGGACGTCGAACTGCTCGATCCGATCCGCTTCGCTTGTGAGCTGGTCGAACACCGCGTGCGGCCGCTCCCAGGCCCGGACGAACTGCCCGCCCCAGCCGGCTTGCGCCGGGTCGTCGGGCGTCCCGTGCAACAGGTCTTCAAATGCGGATAGTCGCGCTCATAGAGCCCGACGACCTGCAGGATATGCTCCTTGCGTCCCGGCCCATAAGGCGACGAGATGAGTCCCTCGATGTCGAAGCAATCCGCACACACCAGCAGATGCACCATCGACTGAAAGTCATCCGGATCCGTCCCGCCGACATCCGCATACACAATGACCCGCCGGCGCGCCTCGACCGGTGTGCGCCCCGTCTCTTCGGCATCACACCATGCCGCGCAACAACTGAGCCCCAGCAGCGCCGCAGACAATACAGCATTCGTCTTCATCGTCGTTCTTACGATACCAGCTCTGTGCCAAAGCCTGACTCAAGATCGGGTCGCGAAATCCGAAGAAACAGGCCCGAAACGGACCTGCGAAGGACAGTATGCCGCTTTGGGCCAATCGCATGATAGAACAGAGCGGAGGGCTGGCGCGGTGAAGAAGCTCCCACGGGACAAATCGGCGGAATCAGAGCGTCTTTTGCATCCAGACGGCGTCAAAGGGCGTGCCTCGCTTGATGCAGACGTTGCGGAAGCGGCCGACCTCGACGAAACCGTGCTTGCTGTGGAAGGCCAGGCTTCCGCTGTTCAGCGACGCGATCGCGGCCAGGATCGTGCGGATGCCGAGGTTCCTGGCGCGGGCTTCGAGCTCGGCCAGCATCCGCGAGCCGATGCCCTGGCCGGTTGAGTCGGGCGCGACGAAGTACGTGATCTCCGCGACGTGCGAGCAGGTGGGCCAGGGATTGTGTCGGCGGAGCAGGGCGAAGCCCAGGAGCCGGCCGTCGGGTCCCTTGGCGGCCAGGGTCGGCCAGCCGGCGGCGGCCTCCATGAGGCGGTCGAAGAACGGGTAGGGCAGAGGGTCTTCCGGAAACGCGGCAAAACTGTGCACGGCGTAATGGTTGAACAGATCCACGACCGCCGGGCCGTCGGCGGCTGTGAGCGGCGACAACTGAATGTCCATCGGCTGACGATCTCCTTGACTATGCCGGCGGCGGCGCGGACCGATCCCGAGCTGCACGAGGGTTCGGTCCCCACCAAGCCGCCCGGCTTGGATTCTGTTTCGCGGCGGAGTATACCCGTGCGGCGGCGAGCTTTCAAGGCCGAGAAAATCGGGAGTCCTGCCCCAGGAAGCTCAGAGGCTCATGCGTCACAGCGATATCAACCTCACAATGGGCATCCACGCCCATCTGCGGCTGCTGGACAAAGCGAGAGCCGTCGATAAGCTCCCCACGCTCCGTGACGAAGTGCGAGGTTCGCAGGAAGGAGAGTGACAAGAACGTAAACCCTTTTGATTGAAAGGACTTGCGTCAATTCACTTTGACGCGCCCGGAGGGATTCGAACCCCCGACCGACGGATTAGAAATCCATCGAGTGAAAGCCGTAACTACCAGCAAACCCATGCACTTACGGCAACGTCCCCAACCGACTTGGCGTCAAACTTGGCGCCGACCCTTCAGGACCACCCCGACCTGAGCGGACTCATCAAATCCTGGCCCCACCTCCCCGACGACGCCCGCACTGTTATTCTAAGGACTGCGGGTTTTCTGGAGTGACTGTCTGGGACTCCACCCAGGAACGACAACGTCGTCCCTTCGCGTTCTCAGTGTGTTCGGGTGTCTCTGTGGGTCCTTCCCCTGAAACCGATTCTGCTCATCCCATCG
>JAAYVJ010000390.1 GCA_012517265.1 Planctomycetota bacterium
CCCGAAATCTGCACGCCGCTTCAGCTTCTGGAGGCGATGATTGATGAGAAAGAATGAAATCCTTGAGGAAGTCTGGCGCAACCGGGATGAGTTCGCCAGAGAGCACAACTACGATCTTGATGCCATGGTAGCGGCGCTCCAAGAGATGGAGAAACACCCTCTTACCAAGGTCGTTGACCGACGGCGAAAGAAGCCGGAGAAGACCACAAAGAAACGCAAGCAATGATCTATGGCGTCGTGCCCGTGAATTCCTTGACGACCTTCAGCGTCTCGCCGGTGTCTTCCATTTCGAAGATGTGCGGGCGGGCCTCTCGGCCGTTGGGCGAGTGCAGGACCATCATCAGCTTGCCGTCGAAGGTCGTGAAGAGCATGCCGTGGCCGCCGTCATTGGTGTACAGAGGTTCGGCCTGTTGCATCCACGGACCCGCCAGCTTGCCCGAAGGTGAAATCGCGATGCCTTCGGTGTAGACCCCGTTGCGAAAGCTCGCCCAGATCATGTAGAGCTTGCCCGTCTTGCCTTTGTAGAGGTACGGACCGTCCGTAACGTTGTTGCCTCGGGCCTTGTCCATCGTGCTCCACGGGGCCTGGGCCGCATAGAACAGTTTGGTCGGCTCGCCCGCCGTTTCGGACAGGTCGTCCTTGAGCCGCACGCACTCCACCGAGCCGTTGACGATCTGCACCCACTCGTGGCAATAGACCATGTACGGGACGCCGTCCTCGACCCAGAGCGTCCCATCGAGCGTCATCATGTCCGGCGGCAAGGTCGAGCGGTCCTGGAAGGGCTGGAACGGTCCGAAGGGCGAGTCCCCCACCAGAACCTGCGAGCCGCGCGTCACGCGGGGCAGCCAGTCGCGCCATTGCTCGGGAAGCTGGTTGCGCGTGTCGAACGTCAGGAACAGATAGTACTTGCCCTTGTACTTGTGCATCTCCGGCGCCCAGATGCCGACGATGCGGATATCGCCCCAGAGGTTCGGAGGGGTTCGAAAGACCGTCTTGGGCCCCTGCCAGCTCTTGAGGTCCTTGCTGGTATAGACGCGGACGCTGTTCCAGCCGGACCCGACCATGTAGTACGTCCCGGTCGCCTCGTCGGGCAGGATGCACACGTCGCGCATGCGGACGTTCGATAGAGGCACGATCTCATTGGAGTCCTGGGGCAAGCCGCGAGGCTGCGCGAAGGCCGGCGCCGCAACCGCCAAAACAACGATCAACCACAAACCGCCTCTCATGTCTCGATCTCCCATGCCCGTGTGTCACCGCCCAATTCCGCGTGCGAGAACCACCCTGCGGCACGTCGATATCGTAGCCCCCGGCGACCGTGACGACAAGGGAATTCTCTTTGTCCCGGTCACGTGCGAAAAGCTCGAAGTCGGCCGACATCAAGTTTCCCCCCCTGACGCCGACCTGGGACCAGTTCGCAAATCTCTGTGGCGGCCAGCGGTTGCGCCCGCCCGAGGGGCGCCGCGACATGAAGGACACAGGGACATCGGCGTGGCATGTCCCTCCATGAAGCCCCGCAGGGACGGGCCCCCGTGCCCGCCCTCTTTCGTGCGTCAGCGGATCACGGGCGCAGCGGCCCGGCCCCCTCCTGTGCCCCGGGCAACCTGCCGTCTCCGAGAATTGTCCTTGCCTTCTGTCGGCCAGGGAGCCATAATCCTGCCCACAGAGATGACTGAGGCAATGGGGACTTCTGCAGAAGGCGATCCGGCAGGGGTCCACGCAAGCAACGAGGAGTACGAGAATGTCACAGTTTGACGCCTTGGAATTCGCAGAGGTGGAAGTTCCGCGTATCCTGGCGGCGCAGATGCCGGGCGTGAGCGGTCCCGACCCGACCGCCATCGCGGGCGCCTTGCGCACCGCCTTCGACGAGTTGATGGGATTCGTGCGGCAATACAAGCTGTCCCCGGCCGGACCGCCGAGGACCATCTACATCGCGCACGGTCCCCAGGGAGTGAGATTCACCGTCGCCATGCCCATCGCGGCCCCGCCGGGCACGACGCGGATGATCGGCCCGGGCTTCGTCAAGGCGATCCCGGCCTCCAAAGCCATGCGTTTCACGCATCACGGCCCGTACTCCGAGCTGAGCAAGACCTACGCCCTGATCACCGAATTCCTCAAGGCCAAGGGCCTGATCAAGACCGACGCCGAATGGTCCAAGTACATGCCCATGTGGGAGGAATACCTCAACGATCCGCAGACCACCCCGCCGGAGAAGCTGTTGACGTACATCTATCTGCCCATCATATAGAGCCCTTGCGACGGGAAAGGAGCGACCGTGCGCAGCCTTGCGATCGTGCTGTGCGTGTGTTTTCTGGTCGGTTGCGGCGTCGATCCGAACGAGGCCCTTTCCCCGGTCGACTGGCGGAGAAAGCAGGTAGTTGAGGGTAAACCCTTCATTCCAGGACTCCACCAGCGGGAGGACTCAACTCTATGAAAAGACGTGTCGTGACAGTACCGATTGTCGCCCTGGCGTCCTATGCCTGCCTTGTGACGTTGATCGCCGGCTAGTTGACCTTTGAACGCCGATCTCGTGAGGAGCTTCTGCAGGCGCTTGCCTTGGCCAAACCGGGTGTCCACATCTCGGAGGTATGTCGCCAAATCGGCCAGCCGATGGGCGAATGGTCCAGCACGGACGTGAACGGGGTCATTGTGTACGCAGCATGGAAGGGACTGTAAGCCGCGGCCTGCCAGACAAAAGCAGAGGCCGGGGACTGTGGGGTTGGAGCTGTATCGCCTCCAACGAATCCCGCAATCCCCGGCCTGTCGATACTCACTCACCGCCTGCCGGCTGTCGCGATCATCTCACGAACAGCATCTCGGCGTAGGTCGGCAGCGGCCAGAGCTTGGCCTCGACGAGCGTTTCCAGCTCATCGGCCGTCTGGCGGAGCGAGGCCATCGCCGGCATGACGTCGTCGTGATAGCTCTGGGCGTGCTTGTCGGCGCCGTGGGCGGCGTGGGCCTTGGCGACCGCCTTCTCCAGGGCCTCGATTCTGGTCTCCATCGTCGCGATCAGGTCGCTGACCTTCTTGAGCAGCTTCTTCTGCGGTTCGGCGGAGACCCCCGCCGCGGCAACCGCGGCGGCCGCCTGGCCGAGCTTGCCGCTGAACTCGCAGCAGGCCGGCAGAATCTGACGCTTGGCGATGTTCAGCATCGTCTGGGCTTCGATGTTGATCTGCTTGGCGTACCCTTCGAGCAGAATCTCCGTTCGAGCAAGCATTTCGCCCTTCGTGAGGACGCCGTGCTTGGTAAACAGCGCGATGTGCTCGGGACTCGGGAACGCCATCACCGCCTCGTACGTCGAGCGGATGTTCGGCAGACCCCGCTTGGCCGCCTCGGCCACCCATTCTTCCGTGTAGTTGTCGCCGTTGTACACGATCCTCGCGTGCTTGGTCGCGATGTCCTGCAGAATCTTCTGCGCGGCGCCCTTGACGTCGTCGGCCTTCTCCAACACGTCGGCGATGTCGCAGAGCGTGTCGGCCACGATCGTATTGAGCACGAAGCTGGGACCCGAAATCGACTGCGACGAGCCGACCATGCGGAATTCGAATTTGTTGCCGGTGAACGCGAACGGCGAGGTTCGGTTGCGATCGGTCGAATCCTTCGGCAGCGGAGGCAGAATCGACGAACCGAGCTTGAGCTGCCCGCCCTTCTTGCTGTTCTTGGCGACGCCCTTGGCCAACTGATCGAAGATATCGGTCAGTTGCTCACCCAGGAAGACCGACACGATCGCCGGCGGGGCCTCGTTGGCGCCGAGCCGGTGCTCGTTGCCGGCGTTGGCGACGGCGGCCCGAAGCACCTTGGCGTACTTGTCCACCGCCTGGATGACCGCGCAGAGCATGACGAGGAACACCATGTTGTCGTGCGGCGTGTCGCCCGGGTCCAGCAGATTCAGGCCGGTGTCGGTGCACATGCTCCAGTTGTTGTGCTTGCCGGAGCCGTTGACGCCCGCGAAGGGCTTTTCGTGCAGCAGGCAGACGAACCCGTGCCGGCGGGCCACCTTCTGCAGCGTGTCCATCGTCAACTGGTTGTGGTCGGCGGCCACATTGATCGTCGAGAACACCGGCGCCAGCTCGTACTGGGCCGGGGCGACCTCGTTGTGCTGCGTCTTGGCGGTGACGCCGAGCTTCCACAGCTCGCGGTTCAGCTCGTTCATGAAGCTGGCGACTCGCTCGTGCAGCGAACCGAAGTAGTGGTCCTCGAGCTCCTGGCCGCGGGGCGGTTTGGCGCCGAAAAGCGTCCGGCCGGTCAGAAGCAGGTCCAGACGCTTGGCGTAGAAGGCCTGATCGATCAGGAAGTACTCCTGCTCCGGCCCCATCGTCGCGGTCACACGCGTCGCGGTCGCGTCGCCCAGGGCCCGCAGGACGCGAATGGCCTGCTTGCTCAGAGCGTCCATCGAACGCAGCAGAGGCGTCTTCTTGTCCAAGGCCTCCCCAGTGTAGGAACAGAACGCACACGGAATGTACAGCGTGGTGTTCTTGCCGTCTTCCTTCACGAAGACCGGGGACGTGCAATCCCACGCCGTGTAGCCGCGGGCCTCGAACGTGGCGCGGAGGCCGCCGGAGGGGAAGGACGAGGCGTCGGGCTCGCCGCGAATCAGTTCCTTGCCGCTGAATTCCATGATCGTCCGACCGTCGGCCCTCGGCGAAATGAACGCGTCGTGCTTCTCGGCGGTCAACCCGGTCATCGGCTGGAACCAGTGGCAGAAGTGCGTCGCGCCCTTGGCGATCGCCCAGTCCTTCATGGCGTTGGCGATCACGTCGGCGGTCACCGGGTCCAGGGGCTGCTCCCCGTTGAGAGTCTTCTGGAGGGACTTGAAGACGTTCTTGGGAAGGCACTCGCGCATCGTGACTTCATTGAATACGTTACGGCCGAATTCGCCGCTTTCACATGCAGACATCTTGAGACTCCTCGAAATTCATCCATCAGTTGTGTTGTTGTTCGCGAAAGAAGACGCCACAGCATCGCCGCACGCGTGGGTCCACGGTCACCGTCGGCAGAAAGAGGGGCAAGGCTTGCGCTGGTCGGTTGTCCCCAGCAGAATCAGCCGGCAGCCACAAGCCCTACCCACAACCCAATGCCCGCCGCACCTGGCGGTGCGGCAAACGCAACTAGCGGCCATGGCCCGATCCCGGTGCGTCGGTCCGCCTCCCGGCGATTCCCTCGCCGGGACTGGGCTTCCATCGCGTGCCGGGGTGCATCTTGCGGATTCCGCTCCTCCCCACCGACTCAAAGAGTTCCCTGGGTGTCATGGTCTTTCCTTTCATGCATTGGGTTTGAACTGAGTTATCCGATTGCGTCGCCGCCCCGCTCACCCGTGCGGATGCGGATACATTCCTGCATGTCCATCACGAAGATCTTGCCGTCGCCGATCTGCCCGGAGTGGGCCCCGCCGCTGATCGCCCGGATCGTCTTCTCCACAAACGCCTCGTTGACCGCGATCTCGAGCTTGACCTTCTTGAGCAGACTGCCTTGCTCCTTGTGGCTGCGATAGACCTGGGCGATGCCTTTCTGCCGGCCCCGCCCGAGCACGCTCGACACGGTCACCAGGTGCACCTCTTCGTCGGTGAGCCGTTTGAGCACTTCGTCCAGCCGGTCCGGCTGAATGACGCCGATGATGTACTTCATGTCTCCTGCCCTTCCAGCGTTAGTCAATGACCGTGTACGCGGCCTCTCGATGCATCGTCAGATCCAGCCCGACGCGTTCCTCGTGCTCACCGACCCGCAGTTTCATCAACGCGTCCACCAGCTTGAGCAACACAAAGCCGACCACGAACGCGTAGACGATCGTGACGGCCGCCGCCTTGACCTGAATCCAGAAGAGAACCGGGTTGCCATAGAGCAGGCCGTCGGCCCCGGCCGGGTTGACCGACTTGGTCGCGAAAATTCCCGTCGCGATCGCGCCCCAGATGCCGCCGACGCCGTGGACCCCGAAGGCGTCCAGCGTATCGTCGTAGCCGAGTGCCGCCTTGATATACGTCACGCTGAACCAGGGAATCACCCCGGCCCCGACGCCGATGCAGATCGCCCCCACCGGCGTCACGAATCCCGCGGCCGGCGTGATCGACACCAGGCCGCCGACCATGCCGGTGATCATGCCCAGGGTCGTGGGTTTCTTGTGCTTGTACCAGTCCAGCAGAGCCCACGTTACGCCGGCCGTCGCGGCGGCGATGTGCGTGCACATGAACGCGCTGCCCGCCAGACCGCCGGAACCCAGGGCGCTGCCGGCATTGAACCCGAACCAGCCGAACCACAGCAGCCCCGCCCCGAGCACCGCCAACGGCAGGTTGTGCGGCGGGGAGATCCCCTCGGGATAGCCCTGCCGCCGGCCCAGCACCAGGGCCGCCGCCAACGCGGTCATGCCCGCCGTGATGTGAACCACGGTCCCCCCGGCGAAATCCAACGCGCCCCACTGCCGCATGAAGCCGCCGACGCCCCAGACCCAGTGAGCCACCGGATCGTAGACGAAGGTCGCCCACAGCAACGTGAACACGCACAGAGCGGAGAACTTCATCCGCTCGGCGAACGCCCCGATGATCAACGCGGGCGTGATCACCGCGAACATCATCTGGAACATCATGAACACCTGGTGCGGCACGGTCGCCGCGTAATCGGCGTTCGGGGTCATGCCGACGCCCCGCAGGAAGGCCCAGCCCAGGCTGCCGATCCAGCCGCCCCGGTCGGGTCCGAACGCCAGGCTGTATCCGAACACAACCCACTGCAGGCTGATCAGGCACAGGATCATCAGGCACTGCATGAGCACCGACAGCATGTTCTTGCGGCGGACCAGCCCACCGTAGAAGAACGCCAGGGCCGGGGTCATCAACATGACCAGGGCCGAGCTGATCAGCACCCAGGCCGTGTCGCCCGAATCCACAGTCGCCTGGACGACGACCTCGCCCCCCTGTTCGGCGGCGCGCGCACCTCCACTGACAATCGCGAGGATTGCAAGACCGCCCGCGACAAGCCTTGTCACTCCCATCCTGTCCGGTCGCAGGATGCACCGGTTCCCACATGCCATCATTTCTGTGCCTCTTTCTGCTGGGGCCAGTCATCACTTCATCTATCCGACCGCTCCACGGGGCACGGGCGGACGCCAACGTAATGGCTTCTATCCTTACAAACGCCGTGCCAAATCCGCAAAAAGGCCACAATTCCAACAAACGCTTATAAATAAAGAACTTACAGAGAGACCGCCCCGGCTCAAGACCCCATCGCGCGCATACACTTTCGTAGACGGCGACTCGATTAACTACGGTTTTGTATATTTGACGTCGATCGAGCGTCCGTCGACAGCCGATTGAAGCCGCAGCCGGCGTGGGGAAGACTGCGGCCGAGATGAGGACCGTGGCCACGTTTCTGGAAGCCGGGTGGTGCCTGCTCGACGAGACGACCCACGGCACGGCGGACATCTGGTGGATCGACGAGGGCAAGAACTACCGGCGGCTGACCGGGGAACCTGGAGCACACCGGGGAGACGTCGCCTTCAGGAGAACAACAAAAAAGGCCCTGCCGTTGGCGACAGGGCCCTGCTTCTGGCCCGATGAAGGGCACAAGAAGTGATGGCCGAAAGGGAGGGAGCATCAATCACCCGATGGCCGCATTGCCTCGTTCTCCGGTGCGGATGCGGATGCACTCGGGCAGGTCGAGAATGAAGATCTTGCCGTCGCCGATCTGGCCGGTTCGGGCGCCCTCGATGATCGCGTTGACTGTCCGCTCCACGAAGTTCTCATTGACCGCGATTTCCAGACGCACCTTGCGAAGCAGATTGACCTCCATGGGAACGCCCCGGTACGACTCGTGATATCCCTTCTGCTGTCCGCAGCCCAGCGAATTGGTCACGGACATCTTGTAGACCTCGGCTTTGTACAACGACTGTTTCACATCATTGAGTTTGTGAGGCTGAATGTATGCAATGATCAGTTTCATATTCGTGTCTCCTGAGTCGGGCTCCAAGGCCCGTGGCGGTTCGATCGGTTCTGACGTCCTTTAGGCGGTGGTGAACACCTGGAAGCCCGCGTACGCTTCGTTCCCGTGCTCGCCGATGTCCAGGCCCCGAAGCTCCTCTTCACGCGAGACACGGATGCCCATGACCGCCTTGAGGACCAGCCAGGTCACAGCGGCCGCGCCGAACACAAAGACCGCCACGGACGCCACGGCCGCCAGTTGAGCGCCGAGCAGCTTGAAGCCGCCGCCGAAGAACAGGCCGTCGCCGGTGGCCGTACCGGTCAGCTTGTCCTGCGCGAACAGGCCGACCGCAATCGTGCCGAACACGCCGTTGACCAGGTGAACCGACAAGGCGCCGACCGGATCGTCGATCCGCAGCCGATCGAACATCATGACCGCGACCACGACCAACACGCCCGCGATCAGGCCGATGACGATCGCGCTGCCGACGCCCACGAAAGCACAGGGCGCCGTGATCGCCACGAGACCGGCCAGACAGCCGTTGAGGGTCATGCCCAGGTCCGGCTTGCCCATCAGGATCCACGAAGTCACCGTCGCGCTCATGATCGCCGCGGCGGCCGCCATATTCGTCGTCACCGCGACATGGCTGATTGCGCCGGGGTCCGCGGCCATGGTCGAACCGGGATTGAATCCGAACCAGCCGAACCACAGCACGAATGTGCCGACCGTCGCCAGCGACAGGTTGTGGCCGGGGATGGCCTTGATGTCGCCGTTGTCGAACTTGCCGAGACGCGGCCCCAGAATGATCGCGCCCGCCAGGGCCGCCCAGCCGCCGACGCTGTGGACGACCGTCGAGCCGGCGAAATCGAACATGCCCATCTTGGCCAGCCAGCCGCCGCCCCAGACCCAGTGGCCCACAACCGGGTAAATGAACATCGCCATCACGAACGAGAAGACGATGAACGACACGTACTTGATCCGTTCGGCGACCGCGCCGGAGACGATCGTCGCGGCGGTCCCGCAGAAGACCAACTGGAAGAAGAACTTCGCCCACAGCGGAACGCCCGTCCAGGAGATCGCCGAGTAGGCTCCCTGGTAGGCGTCGCCGGTGGCCGGCGAGTTGTCGGCGCCGCTGACGCAGAACAGGCCCTCCAGACCGAACAATCCGTTGCCGTTGCCGAACATCAGGCCCCAGCCCAGCACGAGGAACCCCAGAGACGACACGGCGAACACCACGAAGTTCTTCGACATGATGTTCACCGTGTTCTTGGCCCGGGCAAACCCGGACTCCACGGCGGCGAAGCCCAGATTCATGAAGAAGACCAGCATCGCCGTGACCAGCACCCACATCGTGTCCACAATGACTTTTACATTCGGATCCATCATTTCCGTCCTTCTCTGACCAGAGACCGCGCCTCGCGGCGCACGATAGGATATTCTTCACTCACGGGCCCACTGCGGTACCCGTCACGTTCTTCGGCATGGCCGCCCCCCGACGGCCGAACCCTGCTTACTGTGGGGCTCTCTCGACCTGTCCCCGGCGGGTCCGCCTCCCCAGGCTGGATACTCCCGGGCCGGCCCCCCGGCCATCCCGTCCGACGACACGGTCAACGAGCCCCGAAACCCTTTCCACTCCAGTGTTCCTGTCCTGTTCATGATTCCCCCCGAGCGAACGCCCGGCCCCTGCCTTGACCTCTGACTTCTTGTGCAACCGCCGGCGTGGATTCTCCTCGGGCTCCAGGACCGCCCCCCGAAATCCACGCCGGACCGTTGCGTAACCGTGTGTGAGTGGTCGTCCTTGCTTTGAGAGTATCCCGGGCGGTCCCCGATCCGTCTTGCCCGCCCGGGGTTGTCTTCACGACATCAGAAGCTGTACGCCAAACCGACGCCGCCCCAGAAGTTGTCGCTCTTGCCGGTTGCGGTCCGCACGTCGTCGTCGATCATCATCGAGTACGCGATGCTCGGCTTGATCGTCAGGGAGCCGAAACTGAACGGCACGCCGGCCGAGAGAGTCACGTCGTTGAGCGCCGAGTCGTCCACGCCGAAGTAGTAATCGTCGTAGCCGTCGGTGGCGTACCCTACGCTGGCGCCGAGGACCAGATCGCAGGAGGTCGTCTCGCCCCAGGAGGCGACCTTCTCCATCGTGTGTCCGACAGAGAACTGAATGTAGCTGCCCTCGGCCTCGTCGAAATCGTAGAACCACTTCACCGCCGGCGAGAGAAACACGTCGGCGCTGAGCCCGGCGTAGAATTCCGTCGTCGCTTCGAAGGCCGTGTTCGGAAAATCATAGTAGATGAACCCGGCGGAGAACCCGAACGTCTCTTGCCCCGGGATCTTGTTCGAGTAGTCGATCGCGTAGTCGACCTCGTTGATTTCCCAGTCATCGACCACATCGCCTGTGATGTCCGAGTTGGCCCAGATGGACCCGGTGAAGCCCTTGTAACCGATGCTGGCGCTGGGCTGCATGACCCAGTCGTCCACGACATTCTGCCCGCGCCAGACGTACTTGCTGAAGAAGTCGGCCGCCACGCCGAACGTCACATCGTCGCCCGCCATCGCCGCGGGAACCGCGCTGAACACCATCGCCGCCACACACCCTAGTACCGCTCTTCTCGACATCGTTACCATGCTCCTATCCAAAGTTAACCTGCCATCACGCGGACGACGCCGTCCGTCCCGGCCCCGGGCGAATCCCATCAGTTCCGGTCCCCATACCCATCGCAAACCTCGTACCAGAGGGCCGCCCGGAACCAGATAGTCCGTAACACCTTGTCAAACAAGACCTTAGAAATAGGCCCTCTCCGAACGACGCATGTGTGGCCAACTACAAAAATGTCCAACGAGGCAGACTTGAATACATTTTCGTAATCCAGCAGATGCCAATGCATTCCCAAGCGTGATTATACGACGAATGCGACGGGCGTGGCAGGCGTGAATCCCCAGCGAGGCCCTCCGGCCGCCACCAACATCAACCCTCTCGCCAAGACGCCAAGATCGCAAAGGGGACCAGCAGTGCGATCCTGTTTTCTGGGCGTTCTGTGCGTCTTGGCGAGAGACACAATCCCCCTGATGTCCTCGACTTGTGTGGAGTCACTTCGAGAATCGAGCAGGAAAGACAGCGTTCCGAAGGATTGTAGTTACAGAGAGTCCTCTCTCGGCGCCGGCGACGCACGCGGCAGGAGGAATCAGATCGACGGCAGCATTTGCCAACGCGGGCGGATTGAGACGCAAGGCAAGTCCGCCGCGCGATCCCTGAGACGCTATGAGGCGGCGTTCCCACCGGGCCCCTCTTCGCGGCGGGATCGTCAGATGTACTTCGGAAGAATGCCGTATTTCTTGATCTTGTAACCCAAAATCCGTTCGGTAAGACCCAGTTCCTGGGCGGCCTTTCGCTGCTGACCGCCGCACTTCTTCAGGGCGTCGATGATGAGTTCCCGCTCCTTGTTGGCGATGATCTCCGTGAACGAAGGCTTGGCCGCGGTGTCGTTCTTGTTGACCATCTGCAGCGACGGCGGCAGGTGCTCGCTGCGGATCACGTCGTCCTCGCAGATCAAGACCGCCCGTTCGATGCAGTTCTCCAACTCGCGGATGTTGCCCGGCCAGTGATAGCGGGTCAGCGCTTCGATCGCCGGCGTGGAGATCCGCGTGATCGGCTTGCCGTTCTCGCGGGCAAAGTGCTGCAGGAAGTGGTCCGCCAACAGCATGATGTCGTCCTTGCGTTCCCGCAGCGGCGGCAGATAGATCGGGAACACGTTGATGCGGTAATACAAATCGCTGCGGAAGCCGCCGTCCGCGATCTGCTGCTCGAGGTTCTTGTGCGTGGCGACGATCACACGGACATTGGCCTTGATCGTCTCGGTCCCGCCGAGCCGCTCGAACTCGCGGAACTGGATCACGCGAAGCAGTTTCACCTGGAGATTCGGCGGGAAATCCCCGATCTCGTCGAGGAAGATCGTGCCGCCGTTGGCCCGCTCGAACCGGCCGAGCTTGCGCTCGACGGCCCCGGTGAAGGCCCCCTTCTCGTGCCCGAACAGCTCGCTTTCCAGCAGCGTCTCGGGCAAAGCGGTGCAGTTGACCTTGATGAAGGGCTTGTCCGCCCGCAGGCTGTTGTAATGAACCGCGTGGGCGACGAGGTCCTTGCCCGTACCGCTCTCGCCGCGGATCAGCACGGTCGCGTTGCTGTCGGCCACCTGCTCGATCAGCCGGTAGACCTCCTGCATGGCGTTGCTCGTGCCGACCATGTTGTTCACGGCAAACCGCGTCTTGAGTTCCCGGCGAAGCCGCACGTTCTCGTCACGGAGCATCGCCCGCTCGGATTCCACCATCTTGTTCAGCTTGATCGCCTGGGCCACCATGGTCGAGATGATGTTCAGCAGCCTGAGACTCGCGTCGAAATCATCGTTGCGCCCCGCCTGGCGGTCCACGCTCAGGGTCCCGACCGTCTGCCCTTCCAGCTTGATCGGCACGCAGAAGAACGCGATTCTCTTGCCGTCGCCGGTGTCGCGGGCCTTCGTCTTGTGCAGGAAACGGGGGTCCTTGGCGATGTCCGGCACAATGATCGCCTCGCCCGTCTGCACGACGCGTCCGGTAATCCCCTCGCCCACCTTGTAGCTGCCCTGGCTCTTGGACCGCTCGCTGAGCCCGTGCGCGACGCGGATCTTGATCATCTCGGTGTCCGGGTCCAGCAGCGCGATCGTCCCCCGCTGGAGCTTCAGATGCGTGTCCAGAAGGGTCAGAATGCTCGTGAGGGTCTCCTCCAGGTCCAGCGACTCGGCGAACGCCTTGGCGATATCGCTGAGAAGCTGCACTTCCATCGCAAACGTCGACTTCATTGCGTGCCTTATCCCATCAAATCAGAAGCCGGGCCCGACAACTTTGTAGGCCAACCGCAGAAGAATACATTATTGTCGGCATCAAAACAACGATAAACTCAGAAAACCGGAGAATCCCCGTTCGACACGCCCGGTCCGCGTTCGACGGACCGACCGACAATCCGCACGACAACAACGGCGAGAAACCCAGCAAGGCGTGAGTTGTGTGGTATGATGGCCGGGACTATGAGCCATCGATTTGCAGATCAACTGGTCAGGTGCGAGTGTTGCCCGCGAAAATGCGGCGTCAACCGGCTCGAAGGCAGGACGGGATTCTGCCGCATCGGGGCCGACGTGCTGGTCTCCTACGCAGGTCTCCATTTCGGCGAGGAGCCGCCTATCTCAGGAACGCGAGGCTCCGGAACCATCTTCTTCGCCGGGTGCAACCTCCGCTGCGTCTTCTGTCAGAACCACCAGATCAGCCAGGACTTCCGTCCCGACCGGATGACCGTCTTGACGACCGACGGCCTGGCGGCCGAAATGCTCCGGCTGGCCGAATCCGGCGCCCATAACATCAACCTGGTTTCCCCTTCGCACGTGATCTTCCAGGCGGCCGACGCCATCGTCGCGGCCAGAGACAAGGGCCTGTCCATTCCCATCGTGTACAACTCAAACGGCTACGATTCCGTCGACGCCCTGCGACAGATCCGCGGGCTGGTGGAGGTGTACCTGCCGGACATCAAATACCTCTCGAACGATCTGGCCCAACGGTACTCCGACGCGGCGGACTACGCGGAAACGATCCCCGGCGTCCTTCGCGAGATGCTCGATCAGGTCGGCCACCTGGAGCTGGATGAAAACGGCATCGCCCGTCGGGGTCTGCTCGTTCGCCATCTGGTCCTGCCGGGCTGCGTGGACGACAGCCGCCGCTGCCTGGCCTTCCTGGCCGAGCTGTCGCCGGCCACTTGCGTCAGCATCATGTCGCAATACTCGCCCCAGCATCGGGCTGCCCGCCATCCGGAAATCAACCGTCCGCTGAGCGTCCGGGAATACGACGAGGTCACAGACTACGCCATCGAACTGGGCCTGGAGAACGCCTTCATTCAGGAACTTGACAGCCGGGACCGGTATCTTCCGGACTTCGACCTGGACCGGCCGTTCGAGTAGTCAGTGATTTCCTTAGGAACCCCATGGGAATCCCTCGGTAAAGTGGCATGAAGAAACCTGGGATCAGGCAGATCGGTTCTGCAGGACGCTTCCTTTCCCTGGTTTGTCGAGCATCCGACGGGAGTCCATTACGGCTATGGGCAGCAGGCCAATACCTGGCAGAACGCGACAGCGGTCTCGAACACACGAGAGAGAGGGGCACGTGCCCGCGCAGGAGCCGACGGGCGGCGGACTGCCGGCGACGCCATTCGCACAGTTCTCGGCCGATTACCTGCCCGACCCTGCTTTGGGATTCGCCGAGGCGGGACAAATCCTCCATGCCAACGGGGCCGCCTGTCAGGTCCTGGGCTACAGCGGCGAGGAGTTGCTGCACATGTCGCTGTGGGATATTGATCCGACGCTTACGCCACAATCCTGGCCTGAGCAATGGCGCCGTTTCCAGGCCAGTGGAAACCTCGTTCGGGAGACACGCTACAGGGCCCGAGACGGGCACGTGCTTCCCGTCGAAGTCCGGTTCAACTACGTGGCCTTCGGCGGCCGCGGCTATGGCTGTGCTGTGGCCCGGGATATCCACAGATACAAACAGGCGGAAGAGACGTTGCAGGCCAGCGAGGTACGATTCAGGAACATCGTGAACGCTCTTCCCCTGGGCATGCACAGATATGAGCTCATGGAAGATGACCGACTCGTGTTCGTCGGCGGCAACCCGGCCGCCGACAGAATCCTGCACGTGAGCCATGCGTCCTTGATCGGCAAGACGATTGAAGAGGCGTTTCCGGGTCTGGTGCAAACCGAAGTGCCGGCCCGCTATCGTGACACCGCACGGAACGGCGTGCCTTGGCGCACCGAACAAGTCGAATACCATGAGGGCCGAATCCGAGGCGCGTTCGAGGTGGTCGCCTTCCAGACCGAGCCGGGGAAGATGGCCGCGGTTTTCGCCGACATCACCGATCGCAAGCGTGCAGCCGAGGTCCTCCGGCAATCGCAAGAGAAGTACGCCAAGGTGTTCCAGTCCAGCCCGCTGGCCCTGACGGTGCCCCGGAGAGACGACGGTCGCGTTGTGGAAATCAACGATGCGATGCTGAAGTTGCTGCACTACACCCGGGAGGAAATGGTCGGCCACACAACTCCGGAGGTGGGGATCTGGGCCCATCCCGAGGATCGCGCCGACTACATCCAGAAGATGGCCCGTGACGGCTCGGTGCGAGGGGTGGAATACCCATTCCGCACCCGCGAGGGAAAGATCCTCACGATCCAAGTCTTCGGCGAATCGCTCGAAATCGGCGGCGAACCGCATATGCTGACCACCCTCGTGGACGTGACCGAGCGGAAGCAGGCCCAGGAGGAGATGCGTCGGCTCAACGAACAACTGGAACGACAAGTCGCCGAACGAACGGTGGATCTGCGCCACACGGTCGATCGGTTGCGACAAATGACGTTGGAGCTGTCCCAGGCTGAGGACCGCGAGCGAAAACGCATTGCCGGCATTCTGCACGAGGATGTACAGCAGATGCTCGCCGCAGCCAGGTTTCACCTGAGTCTGCTGGCTGGTACGAACCGCAACTTTGAGGAATCGCGGGCAATCCTCGAACAGACCAGACAACTGCTCCGCGAGGCTATCGAAAGGTCGCGCAACCTGTCCCACGAGCTCAGTCCGGCAATGTACCAAGTCGATCTGATGGAGATCCTGAACTGGCTGGCTCGCCGCATGGAACGACAACACGGCCTAGTTGTCGGAGTGAAGGCTCACGGGCCGGTCGACTCCCCCTCGGAGCCCTTGAAAGCCCTTCTGTATAAGGTGGCCCAGGAACTGCTGTTCAACGTCGTCAAACATGCGGGAGTCCAGGAGGCCAGCATCTGCGTGCGGCGGATGGGGTCGAACATCTGCCTGTCGGTCACGGACCAGGGACAGGGCTTCGACCCGCGGGATCTGGAGGAAGCGACCGGATTCGGGTTGCTCAGCGTCCGGGAGCGCATCGGACTGTTGGGCGGCCGGATGAAGATCCGGAGCATCCCAGGAGTGGGCAGCCGGATTCTGATCGCCGTCCGGGACCAGGAGGTCTCCGGGGGCGTTCCGTCGTGAGAAGACGTCCGCCCCGCTCTCCATGTCGGTATGCAGCCGTTGCCGGCCGTTCTATGGCGTGCGCATCCCGCGAACCAGCACGAGCAGGGCAACACCCAGCAGGACCGTCGACGGCCCCTCGGCAACCGTCCAGAACCAGGGCAGGCGCAGAACCGAATCGAGGATCGTGACCCCAACCCCGCCCAGGGCGGCCGCAACACCCAGAAGCAGAATCAAAGGCCGATAACGATGCGGATCGAATGAAACGCACACCAGCACCGCTCCGACGATCGCGTAAAGGGCGGAAACCGAACGAATGAGATAGCTCAACAACGGGGTGTACGCGAGTTCCCCGAGACCGAGCCACCGATGGATGGCCGCCATCGGCGCAAAGGGACAGAACACGAAAGCCAGGGCACATAACATCGCGGCTCCCGCCATGCGAAGGAGCCAAATCAGCATTTGTCTCGAGGTCATCTCAATCTCCGGCCAGCCAATTCCTGCGTCGGCGGCACGCGACGACATACGGTTGTCACGATCGCAAGAAGCCGCACCAAGGAGCCGTGATTATACCAAATAGATATTGACGTGGGACCTCCGAAATGATAGAATGGGCAACAGTTGGTTGAGAAGAAAAGGGTTTCTCTCATGTCCCAACCGACGGCCAAACGCCGTCGGTCACCACTGGATGGAGTTGTTGGGGGTGAATTCAGGTTTCCAGGGCTTCAGGGGAGAAGCCTTGCGAGGGGGGACCTCGCGGAGAATGGAGAAGGACACCAAAACAGAGTCTCATGATTGCTTTCTTCGCGCCGGCGCTGCGTCTTGATCCGGCCGTCAGGGGGAATAGAAGCCTCACCTACGCGGCGGTGCCTCCGAGGTTGTTGTGGAGAAAGGGGGTGGAATGACAACACAGGGTTCTCCCGAGTAGGGGACGGCATCTTCGTGTCAGATGCCGAGTGCGAATGGATACCACAGGGGAATCAACGCAATACGAAGGGCTACATTGCCCTGGACCGCCGGCGGGCAGATCCAGGACAACTGTTATCAGCATCGCATGCCCGCAACAATGACTGGGTGTAGCTCCGTGAAGAACCCCGTCGGGGACAAGGCGGAGCAAGGGTGAATGAAAGGAAATGAAGATGAAGAAGGCATTGTTTGCAGTCGCAGCAGTGGCTCTGTTGACCGTCGCCGCCCAGGCAGGCGAGATCAAGTACCACGAATGGCCGTGCGCCCCGATCGCGCAGGAAATCACGACCATCCCGGTCGTGATGGATGTCGGATACTGGGTCCGCATCAAGGATCAGGATTCCCTGAAAATCACGCTGTCGCAGGATTCGATCCACACCTACTCGGGCTGCACGAATATGACGGTTGAGACCAATAGCTGCCTGACGTTCTCCTGCTCGATCTCTAAGGTCAGCAAAGACGGCAACGTCGTTGTCCCCGGCAACTATTCCTGCAGCGTCAGCCCGGCGAACATCGACGCCCCCGGCGGCACCCTGACCGCCTGCGCCAAGATCACCGATGCCGACCTGAGCAAGGTCCCCGGCGGCAGCAAGGGCGTGCATGTCGCGAACGTGACGATCAAGGTCGTTCCCCGCTCGTGCCCGTGATCGAGTCGCGCAACGACAACCTTCGGTCGCAGACAGTCCTGTCGTCGGCAATGCGCCACATGGGATGTCGAGACGACTGAGTCGCAGAACACCAGGGGGAGGGCTGACTCTCAGCTCTCCCCTTCTCTATTTGCGGGCCGCCATCCAAATCGCCAACGCCTGCATGCCCGAAGGCGTGAACAGATCCGAATCCGACATCAAGTGCTGCAACTGCCAGACGGGGAGAAAGCCGCTTCTCTCGACGTCCAGTTCCGCCGGCCCGGGCCTCGGCGGCGCATCGCTCGTCGCCTCGTAGACTCGGCCGCAGTGAGACAAGCCGGTGAACGAGCCCAGCGGACGCAGGTCGCTCTCGCTCAGTTCGATGCCCAATTCCTCCCCCACCTCCCGCACGGCCGCTTGTTCGAAGGTCTCGCCGGGATCGACGTGGCCGGAGACGGAGATCGTCTTGCGGCCTGGCCAGAGCCGTTTGGCCGGGGACCGGTGTTGAATGTAGATCGCGCCGTCGCGATTGATCAGCGCGACGTAGACGCACGCCTGCTCGACGCCCGGCGTCTCCTCGGCCCACCTGTGGTCGACCAGTTCACCGAGCACAACGCCGTCGTCGTGCTTGCGGACCAGATACACATTCTGTGGATCGTACACGCGAGTCATGTCACCTTCTCTGCTTCGGTCGCTCGTTGTGGAGCACATCACATATGCTCCGCGATTCTACCACGGCCAAGCCCTTCGGGAAAGACAAGAA
>JAAYVJ010000391.1 GCA_012517265.1 Planctomycetota bacterium
GACGATTTCAAGAAGCTCCACTACCCGCAGGTCGTCAAGATTCTGCAGGAGAATCTGCTGAACAATCCCGACGACCAGAACAGCCGGTTGCTTCTGGCAACGGCCTATGCGATGGCGGGCGAGCAGCAGTTGGCCCTCAAGGTGTATCGCGAAGCCCATGACCGCGCGCCGAATGATACGCAAGTGCTGGCGCGTCTGGTCGCGGCGCTGCACAGCGCGAACGAATTCGATGAGGCGCAGAAACTCCTGGACGAGGCGGGGCAGCTGCAGTTGAGCGATCCGTATCTCCAGCGACTGCAATTGGACATCGACTTGAATCGAAATGACATCGACTCGGCGTCGGATGCGCTGGAGCGGCTCGTCGAGCAGGATCCGAATGACGCGACCCTCAAGCTGCTGTACGCGAGAGTCTTGGTTCTTCGGAAAGAGTCCGCCAAGGCCGAGGCCCTCTTGACGGAATTGAAGGCCAAGTTCCCGGATTCGATCCCCGTGATCCGCGCGCAGATCCGGTTCTACGTTCAACAGGGGAACATGGACAAAGCGATGCAGATCTGCAACGAGGCGGTCGAGCGTATCCACAGTGCGGTGGCGTACCTGGTGCGCGCCGAGATGTTCGACAATCTCAGGCAGGAGGCCAAGGCACTGGAGGACTACGGGCAGGCGATTGCGGTCGAGCCACGGAATCACATCGCCTGGCAGGCTCGGGCCAGGTTCTACAGCAGGTCCGGCCGGATCCCGGAGGCCGTCGCGGACATTCGGCAGGCTCTGGCCCTGGTTCCGGACGAGCCCGAGGGGCAGAAGCTTGCAGTCCAGAAGCTCGCGATCACGGTGTTCATCGCCTCCGACAAGCCGTCGCTTCTCCAGGAGGCGGAGGCGATGCTCGACAAGATCTTGAACGACGCCGACAACGCGAAGAAGAAGTATCCCGAATTCTACGTCGCGAAGGCTCGCATCCTCATCCGCAGAGACACGGGGCCGGCGGTCGAAGAGGCGCGTCGGCTTCTGAGGCAGGTCACGACGGATTTTCCGAAGTACATGGAAGGCTGGGTGTTGATGGCGCAACTCGAACTGAGCAAGGATGAGGCCGGCAAGGCGTTGGACATCGCCACGCGGGGCCTGGCTCACAGCGAAGCGAAACCGGAAGATGGCGACAGCCCGTATAAACAGCTGCTGCTGCTGAAGGCGGTTGCGGAGAAGCGGCTTTCGCCGGCCGTGGCGGCCCTGACGACGCTGCCGAAGCTGGCGGAGGACTATCCTGGTGACGTCGGGATTCTCATCGAATGGGCCGACGCCTACGCGAGGTCCAACAATGCGGGCAAAGCCGTCGATCTGCTCCGCAGCAAGAAGGGGAGTTTCACTGGACCGGCGCTTCGCAGATGCGAGATCGCGCTGGCGGCCGCTCTGTATGCCGACAAGCAGCGGGATCAGGCTGCGGAACTCTTCGATACGTTGATTGCCGCCGATCCGAACGATCCTACGCCGGTCATGACCTTGGGACAGTTGCTCCGCAAGGAGAAGCGATGGACCGAAGTCAACCAGCTTCTGAATCGGTGGCGCACGACGAATCCCAAGGACGCCGAGACCGCCACCAGCATGGCCCGAATCCTCGCCGGCAGCGGCGACAGGGAGGCGCTTCAAATGGCGGAGGACCAGCTGCGTATGATCCTGGATGAGAACCCCAAGGCGATTCCCACTCTCGTGCTTCTGGGCATGCTGATGCAGGACGCGGGGCGAAACGAAGAGGCGACCCGGCTCAATCGTCAGATTCTCGAAATGGATCCCAACAACGTCATTGCGATCAACAACCTGGCCTGGATGCTTTGTGAGCAGGCTTCTCCGTCGCCGGAGGCCATGAAGGAGGCAATGGATCTGGCGAACCGGGGGGTGAAGCTGGCTCCCGACTACGTGGATCTGCTCGACACGCGCGCGGTTGTGTACTATCGCACTGGGGACATGGCCAAGGCGGAGGCGGATCTCGTCAAGTGTCTCTCCCTGTTTCCTGACAACTCACCGCAGTCGGCGGCTCCGCAGTTCCACCTGGCGCGGACGTATGCCGCCATGAACCGAAGAACCCAGTCGCTGGAGCACCTCAAGATCGCGCTGAGGCTCAACCGTTACAATGTCCAACTGGCCAGAAGCCACGCCGACGCGGGGCGCAGAACCCACGCGATCAAGGTCCTCAGGGACGCGCTGTCGCTCCAGGAAGAGATGGATCGCTTCAAGACGGGATTCGATCCGCAGGATCTGGTGGATGTTCGGCCCGGCCAGGATTGGACGGAGGCCAAACTCCTTCTGGATCAACTGCAGAAAGGTCGCTAGCGATGACGATGCTGTCCGATGAATCGTGCGGCGACGGATCGGCGACGGGCCCGGCCGGTTTGGGGCAAGCTCCGATGCTCCTGGATCAAAGGCAGTGGCGGTACCTCTCCAAACGGTATGATCTGACTCCCCGCGAGGTGCAGATCGCGGAACTGGTTTGTCAGGGGCTGCGACACGGCAGCATCGCCGGGAGTCTCCGCATTCAGCCGGGGACAGTCAAGACTCATATCCGCAACATCTACCGCAAAGTGAAAGTTCGGAACAAAATGAACTTGTTGCTGCGATTCGTCAGCGAAGCCAGGGAGGCCCCCGGCGATTCCATGCGGTCGTAGCAGCAGCTCGCGGCAGTCTGCACTCCACCTCTGCTCTGACGAAGGGACCCTTCTGATGAGCGGAGGTTTTCTTATGCGCTTAGACTACTACATAAAGGATAACTCAAATGGAGTACGCCTTCGCCAATTGTGTTGGTTTGGTGAATGTCGCATGGGTCATTGTAAGGGTGTTTGGGCTATCAATCATAGCTAAAACATGGTTGACTGGGCAAAATCAATTGACAATCGAACCTGATGCGCGTACAATAATGTGATTGACGGACCTCACGGGAGGAGAACCCATGGTTTCTGTCTGACGACTGGTGTTTCGCTGGACAATGGGTTCGTTTCCGGAGGACGCGGATGCCTTGCCCTGTTTGGTGTCCGTGATGTTTGACGCTCAAGTCTGGAGGAAGAGTGGTGGTGGAAAGACAGGGTTTGTTGGTGTGGGTCTCCCGGCCGTCGTGTACGGTGTCCTGCGACAGCTTCATGCGGAGGCTCGTCGCGTCGCAACGCGACTGTCTCTGTCCGATGCCCTCGGCCCAAGCCTGCCAACACCCCGGGTCAGTCCGCAATCGAACGTCCCCCAGGTTTACTGTGCGATCCGGCTCGGGAGTCGGGTTCTCGCTGGCTTCGTGCGCCGAGGATTCTGCTCGTGCAGATGCCTCGCAGTCCCCCACGCAGACCACCGAGAATCGCATGACGACTTGGCAGGGGAGGGTCGATGCGCGCAAGATCCTTTCCGGCAAGATGGTCGTCGGCCCTCGCTTTCTAGTGGCGGGGGCGCCGATTGGAGGCGGACGTGCACCAGTAACGGTTTCTTGAGGAGGGCTTTGGGAAAGCTGGATCAGGCGGCGGCGAGGCGTCGTTCGCCAAGTCGCGTTTGGTTGGTGGCGTTCCCGGGCTCGGTGCCGGCTCGGCGGTGTGTGCCGTCGTCCGCTGGCGAGTGGTACCAGGGACCATGTGTAGTCCCTGACGGTCTGGAGCATGCGGGCCGTAGTAATGGTCACTTGGAAAGCTTGGAGGTGAGAGTATTATGGAGAAAGTGGTGAAAGCACTAGTGGTAACTCTCTTAGTGCTGGGGACGGTCGGCGTGGCGAACGCCGGTTGGACGACCACCGTGTACACCACGACCGTGCAGAGCAACGTGACGCTCGGCCAGTCGTACCAGTGGGGTAACGGCGTCGGTTACTATCATCAGGTCCAGTGGGAACATCTCTGGACCGCCCCGGCCATCGGCGGCGACATTACGGCCGTCGAGTTCCAAGGTGCCGATCTTACCGTCACGGCGACCAACGCCAACGATAAGACGGCGACGGTCCATCTGGGCAGCCCGGGCGCCGCGAGTCTCGGCGATCTGCAGAGCGGCGCGAATCTGTTCGACGTGGATTCATATGCCAGCCTGATGGATGGCAGTCTGTCTGTGTATGCGAAGCTGTTCGCGTGCAATGAGTGGGGAACGATTACCCTGAACTCGTCCAAGCTGGACGTGGTTTATAAGGTCACGGAGAGCACGTTCGTGCCCGATCCGGCCCCGGTCGTTCCGGCTCCTGCTGCGGTCATTCTGAGCGGCGTCGGTGCGGGTCTGATAGGTTGGCTTCGCAGACGCGGTTTGATGGCCTAAGCCATCGAGAAGGTGACGACGCGGGATGTGAATCCCGCCCGATCTGCTTCCTGAGAGCGGTGTACTGATCCGGCCCTTATCGGTTGCCGCAAAGGTCCCAGGTCGGTTCATGAGCATCTCGGCCTCAGGCGGGTTTATCTCCCGTCTGAGGCCGCTCTTTTTCTGGCCCATCCGGCTTCGCCGGTGCTCCAGCACGGCCATGCTGCTGGCGTAACGCGAAAAATGCCAGGGGTCCAGGGCCGGCGTCCCCGGTCGTGGAACAAGGACGCATTCCATCAGAATGAACTCCAAGACGCTTGTTCTGTATCAACAAGAGACAGCCGCATGACAAGCTGCGGCTTCTTGCGACGGAGTCTGTGACGAGCGTCCGTGCTCGTGCGACGATTTCTGCGATTGATGAGCCGGTGCAAAACGGACAATTCTCGCGTTTTGGACTTGACAGGAAGTGCTCCGATGTTAGGATAACAACAGCTTATAGTGGATCAGGATGAGGTCTTCTCCAGAAGTTGTGTTGGGGGGGGCAGTCACTAAGCTGATCGGCCGGAGTGGGTGAACCGTAAGGAGACGGGGAGATGTGGCTGGGCAGGGAAGTTCGGTTCTGGGCCATCCTTCTGTTCTGCGTCGCGACAGTGTGTCACGGAGCTGGTGCGCGTGGAAGTGAGGGGGCCTCCGGTTCGTTCACTTGCCTCGCGGTGGGGGGGGGGCCGATTTCGCATTTCTCTTTGTCTTTCCCCGATATTTCGGTGTCGTGGATTTCACCGTCTCGTAGTGATTTTTATCTACAGTCCTCCGTGGATTCGGCGGACCATCCGGTGGGCATGGCATTGCCTGACGGCCCTGGTGCCGTCTGCCTTGGTGTTTTAGGCTTCGTGTGCGTCTCCCTGGTCAAGAATCGTAGGATTTGGATTGGTCTATGTCTGTTCGTCCTGAGCAATGGACGATCTGGCTCGGTCCGTTTGTCACGGATGGGCGGTGGCGTACCCGACCTGTCCGGCCCTGACTCCCTGAGCGAGGGGGAATCCGATCACGTGCTGTGGCACCAGTCATCGTGCCGGATTCCTGATTGGTCAGAAGGCAGGGTGCTTATGCCGGCACTTCCGGCCCTCGACCTTGGTGTCCAGGGAGGCTCGTCGGGGTGGTCGTTCGATGACCACGGTCCCGCGGGCACTCCCGGCCTGGCCAGCGGTGACTTGACCTGGCCCCTCATGACGCGACTGGCATGCGTCTATCTGGGGGTCTTCGGCTGGTCTGCGTTCGATGGCAGTCTGGAATGGGCTCGGCCACCTCCGACCAAAGCCCAAGAACAGCAGGATGAAATGGAGTTATCCTCGGATTTCCGTCTACTGGCACGACAAGAAGGAGAAACAGATGAAACGGTTTTCAATGGTGGTTGCCTTGTCTCTGTTGACTGCAGGGACTGTGATGGCGGCCCCAAGCGTATACGTTGATCAAGTCCCCGGCACTTATCCGGAAAGCCCGTTCAGCGGGGAATTCAGACTCACACCGAATGCGGACCTGGCGGCCGTACTGGGTTCTACCTCAGCTTTTCAGTCCTTCTGCCTCGAGAGATACGCGCCGCTCACCACGAACACCACCTATGCGGCGTTTGTGAATGACGAGTCCATCTATGGCGGCGGGCTGACGGCGGGAGAACTTCCCGGTCCCGACGGCGGCGATCTGCTCTCGCCCCAAACCGCGTATCTGTACGCGGGGTTCCGGAACCAGACCCTCCTGAGCGGGTATGACTACGGTCCCAATCACGGGGGCTCGGCCCTCTCGCTGCAGGCGGCCATCTGGTACCTGGAAGGGGAATACGTCGTCGATGCTGCGACCGACTACGCCGGATTCAATAGTCTGACGAAGGCCTACATCCAAGAGGCGATGAACAGCGGCTGGACGGACACGAACGGCGTGGTCGTTCTGAACCTCACCGACGGTTACAAGAATCCCTACCAGGATATGCTGGCCATGACGACCCCCATTCCGGCTCCGGGCGCCATGCTTCTGGGCGGCCTTGGCTTGGGCGTGGTCGGTTGGCTCAAGAGACGTCGGATGATGTAAGCGTGACGTTGGTGTCTGGCAAGATTGCCAATTGACTGGATGCTAGGAAGCAGGATCGCAAGGACGTGATCCGCTTCCTACGTCCATGCCTCCATGGGGGAGCGGCAGTCCGCCTCGGACGGCCGCGAAGACGGCAGCCGCGAGCGATAGTGTATACCTGCGGATGTCAGTGAAAAGCCGGACGTCGCCAGTCCCCGATGCCATCCCACAGACTGCTGAGGCGATCTGCGGCAGCCGCCCGCACCTCAGGGTCCTCGTCGAGCGCCACGGTCATATCGCGTAGCTGTCGCATGCAACCGAGGCCGCCGAGCCGCCAGGCGTCGGCGCCGATGCTCACCGCTTCCCGCTCGATTCCGGAGTCATCGGCAACATCGGATTGCAGGAGGCAGGCCAGGCGTTCGGCACTGGGGCGGAGGTGCTGGTGCCATCGTTGCCGCTCCTGTTCCTCGCGAGCGAAAGCTTCCGCCAGCAGTTGTTCCCTCTTCTCCTGGCGGGTGCGCCGCTGGGCCTCGGCTTCGGCGAGGCGTTCAAGGCGATGCTTCCGGCTGGCGGGCAGAAAGACCTCGACCAAGCCGGCGATTGGATCGACGACCACCCAGACGACGAACGTCGTCCCGAGGGTCCCCATGGCGATGCCAAGGAGAAAATCCGGCGACCGGGCAGCGTCCGACATGCCGAGCGTGCCGGCCAGTCCGCCGATCAGGGGGGCGGCGACATAGAAGCCCATGTAGTAGCTCGTCGTGGTCAGAGGATGCTCTCGTTCAATCTGTTGAGCCTCCCCGACGCCGCGAAACAAGGCGAACAGGTAGAGACTCACCAGGAGAAACACAAGCAGTGCGGAATGGCCCGAGAGCGAGAAGATGAACCACCACCGGAATCCCGCCTGATGCAGGGCCAGCACGAGGATGTAGCCGATGCAGGCCATGAACCAGATTGTGCTCACCACGTGGGTGAGTCTTAGGGCTTGCCGCGTCGTCATGTGATCTTCTCTAGCTGCTGCAACCTTGAACAGGCTGTCAGAATCGGCCACCGTACGGCGAGTAGCCTTCGGTGTTTCCCGGCGGGTTCTGGACCAGATACGCGCCGTAGAAGGCTCGGGCCACAGGGCTGATGAATTCCTCGAGGACCATTCCGATCGAGGCCAGAATGGTCGGCGGGACATAGACGATATCGCCTTCCTCCAGCAACACGTCTTTGGTGTTGTCGCCCCGGGACACCGCCTTGTCGTAGTTGAACTCGAAGATCTTGGGGTCTTCATCCTCGTAAACGGCGGGACGAATCACCTGGATCCGCTGTTCCCAGGCCATGTTGTTGGGCTGGGCGGAGGCCAGTGCCATCAGCACGCTGTCACGCCCGGTATATGTCCGAGGACCCGGTCGTACAACCTGTCCGACGACATAATAGACTTGGCTGCTGAAGGAGGTGATTCGCACATCCACGGGATTGGCGCCCGGCAGCGTGTACAGTTCCTTGACTCGCCCCCCCACGAGATCCGCGATCTCCTTCGGGGTCTTGCCGGCGACATCGAGCTCGCCCAGGACTTCGAAACTGATCTTCCCGTCCGGCCGGATTCGCTGACGCTGCATGTGGACTTCCGCCACCTGTGAACAGTGGATCTCAATTTCATCGGGGGGCTGCACCACGTAACTGTCCGTGGTGACGTTGACCGCGTACGGTCGGACCCATGCCTGGATGTCCTCGGGATTCGAGGCAAAACAGCCTGCGATCAGGCTGACCGCAGCCAACGAGATCGCCGTACACAGCTTCTTGGACATGCCCACCGCTATTCTCCTTGTCATTCGGGTCTTATAGGACCCTCTGGTCAATGTGCTTCGTGCGACGGATTCCAACGCTATCCTGCACAGACTTTATAGAGTACATCGTGTTTTGCGTCAAGCTTCTTAAGGGAAAACCGCCTTTTGGTCATGGGGACCTCGAAATCGACGAAATCCCTTGACCGCCGTCACGACTCCGGCGTAAGGTAGAGGCCGATGGCGTCGCCGGTTGAAAGGGAACCGCGATATGGATAGTCTCCGCTTTGCGAGGCAGTTTCTGCGACATCCCAGGCAGCTTGGCACCCCGTTCCAAAGCGGCCGGATGCTGGCCCGGACGATGGCGGAAGAGGTCGGCCGCAGCGTCCGGGTGGTCGAGTTCGGGGCCGGTACCGGGCCGGTGACTCGGGAGATCCTCAGACGGCTGCCGGAGAACGGGCGGCTGACATGTTTCGAGGTCAACCCGGAGTTCTGTCGGTGTCTCGAGCGAATCGACGATCCCCGGCTGTGCGTGATCAACGACGACGCGACCCGCTGCGGACGATATGTCAGCCAGCCCGATTGCGTGGTTTCCGGACTGCCCCTGACGCTGTTCGACGGCAGGGCCAGGGAGACCATCCTCGCCATCGCCCGTCGCTCGGGGCTGTACGTCCAGTTGCAGTACACGCCTGCGATGGGACAGGACATTCGGCGTCACTTCCCCGACGTACGGCTCAAGTTCGTGGTTCTGAACTTCCCGCCGGCGTTTGTCTACGTCTGCCGGGCGGGCGGCGCAATTCCCGCCGCTCGTCTGTGGCATCACAGAGTCCCGGCCCGAGCGCGTGGTCGCCGGGTTCTGATGGATTCCGATGAGGCCAGATCATGACGGGTGGAACGCCTCCTGCCAACGTCCGAAAACGCGACGGGACCGTTGTCGCCTTCGATCCGACGAAGATCCAGCGCGCCGTCCAGCGGGCGGCGGTCGAGGTGCTCCAGGATTCCCGGCGCGCCGGCGGCATTGCCGGCCGGGTGGCGCGGATCGTGGTCGAAGGTCTCTCGCAGCGGTCCGGCGACAGGCCGCCCGGCGTCGAGGAGATCCAGGATCTGATTGAAGCGACGCTGATGAGCGAGGGATACAGCCGCATCGCCAAGAGCTACATCCTCTACCGCGAGAACCGCTCGCAGGTCCGCTTCGCCAAGTCCGCGATGGGGCTCACGGACGATCTGAAATTGCCGGTCAATGCGGTGGAAGTCCTGCGCAGGCGGTACCTGCTCAAGGATGAAGACCGTCGGATCGTCGAGACGCCCAGCGAGCTGTTCCGCCGGGTGGCTCATCACGTCGCCCAGGCCGAGGCCAACTATGGCTCGGACTCCCACGTGCAGGAGGTCGAGGACGCTTTCTACCGCATGATGCGAAACCGCGAGTTCCTGCCGAACTCGCCGACGCTGATGAACGCCGGGACGCCGCTGGGGCAGCTCTCCGCATGTTTCGTGATCCCGGTGGACGACTCCGTCGAGGGCATCTTCAAGGCCCTGGCGGACATGGCCCGCATCCATCAAACCGGCGGCGGGACTGGGTTCTGCTTCTCCCGCCTGCGGCCCCGGGGCGACCTGGTCGGGTCGACCAAGGGACGCGCCTCCGGGCCGATCTCCTTCATGGGCATCTTCGACAAGGCCACGGAGGTCATCGTCCAGGGCGGCCGGCGGCGGGGGGCCAACATGGGCGTGCTCCGTTGCGATCATCCGGATATCATCGACTTCATCGAGGCCAAGGTCGGCTCCGAGTCCCTGAGGAATTTCAACCTGTCGGTCGGCGTCACGGACCGGTTCATGCGGGCGGTCGCGCAGAACCGGCCCTTCGATCTGGTGAATCCGCGGACCGGACGCAGCGACAAGCGGGTCGGCGCGCACTCGCTGTTCGACCTGATCGTCAACGCCGCGTGGCGAACCGGGGATCCCGGCCTGATCTTCCTGGACCACGTCAACCGAGGCAATCCGACGCCACAACTCGGATCGATCGAAGCGACGAATCCGTGCGGCGAGGTCCCTCTGCTGCCGTACGAGAGCTGCATCCTGGCGTCGATCAATCTCGACAGGATGACGACGGACGACGACACCGGCCGAATCACCGGCAAAGCCAGGGTCGATTGGGCCAAGCTTCGCGACCGGATCCACTGGGGCGTGCGGTTCCTCGACGACGTGATCGACGTGAACCGCTTTCCGCTGGAATCGATCCGCGTCGCCACCACGGCCAATCGCAAGATCGGCCTGGGGATCATGGGGTTTGCGGACATGCTCATCCGGCTGGGCATCCCCTACGGCGATCCGGCCGCAGTTGCGTTCGCAAGCAGGCTGATGCGGTTCATTCGGCGGGAGTCGCTCGCGGCGTCGGGGGGCTTGGCCCGGCAGCGGGGCGTGTTCCCCAACTTCGCGGGGTCGATCCACGCCGCCGCGGGCCGCAAGATCCGCAATGCCACTGTCAACACGATCGCTCCGACCGGCACCATCAGCATCATCGCGGGCTGCTCCAGCGGGATCGAGCCGTTGTTTGCGGTCAGTTTCGTCCGCAACGTGCTGTCGGGGACGCGGCTGTTCGAGAGTCACCCGCTCTTCGAGAGGATCGCCAGGGACCGCGGTTTCTACAGTCGCGAACTCCTGGCCGCGGTGGCCCGCCGGCCCTCGCTGGCGGAGGTCAAAGGCGTGCCCGCCGACGTGAAACGACTCTTCGCCACGGCGTTCGACGTCACGGCGCGACAGCACCTGGAGATCCAGGCCGCATTCCAGAGGCATACCGACAACGCGGTCTCCAAGACGATCAATCTGCCGGCCGATTCCACGGTCGAGGATGTTCGCGA
>JAAYVJ010000392.1 GCA_012517265.1 Planctomycetota bacterium
TGGGGGCAGGACGGCTACGGCATCCCCTTCTACAACATGATCCGCAGTGCGCAGCAAAGAGCGGCTGAACGCCGGATGCAGACCGCCAACGGACTCAATGAGAAGGGACACGAGCAGTACCGCCAAGGGAACTGGGCGGCGGCGGCCCAGTTCTACCGGGAGGCTCTGAAGGTGTCTCCCAACGACCCGGTGATTCAACAGAACCTGAGGAATGCCGAGGCCCGGGAGAAAGCCCGCTCGCTCAACCTCAAGGGAATCGCGGCGTCCCAGAACCTCGACTGGGCCGCGGCGGCAAGGTACTTCCGCGAGGCGCTCCAAGCCACGCCCGATGACGCAGTCATTCAGCGGAATCTGAAACAGATGGAGGACATCCTCGCCTCCGAAGAGCGGAGCCGGATAGACCTGCAGAATGCGACGAAAGAGCGGAAGATCGCCGAAGCGACGCGGGAGAAACGCGAGGCGGAGCAGAGGAGGCGTCTGACGCAGCAGAACGCCGCGTTTGCCGACCTCCAGGCCGATGTCGGCAACTTCCTGGGAAGGCCTTCGGGAGCGAACTCTACGGCAGCAAACACGGCCGGGCAGCCCCGTGTGCCGCTGCCTCCCGATTTTCCCGTCTCGAAGGCCGCGGCGATCGAGAAGGACTCCTCCCCCATCCTGGAATTGTCGCCCGAGACGTACCAGATCATCGGCTTGGTCGGCAGGAACATCAAGGAGGCCCCGGCGAAGTTCGGAGAAGCGGTGATCAGCGCGCTGGGCTACGAGCGGCAACTGGGCGTTCTGAAGATCGCCAAGGGACTGAGCGACGAGGCGGGACGCTCCATGCAGAACGCCGTCGATCTGATCGGACGCGGATATCCCGAGGCCGAGACAGTCGAGCAGATCAAAGGTGCCGAGTCCCGCGCCATGAAGATCTACGTCGACAGTTTCTCCAGTATCCCGACGCCTCCTTCGGAGGAAGAGAAGCAGGAGATGGAGGTCAACGGCCGTAGGTGGTTCACGTGGATGGCTCAACCGATCGGAGGTTCGCGCTGATGCGGCATGTCCTGATCGCCATGGTTTGTCTCTTGTCCACAGCGTGGCCCGCCGCGGCCGAGGCGCCGGCCGTCAGCCTGACCGTGCTCCTGACGCCGGAGCGGGTGAGGGCCTCGAATCTGGAGCGATTGACTCCTGTGTTGACCGTCGGCGGCCGCGGGCGGATCGTGGTGGCCGAGCCCAACAATCTCTTCCTGCTCGACAGCCGGAAGTCCCTCTTGGATGGTCCGACTCCCGTGAGCGATTGTGCCTTCGCGCCCGACGGCGCCCTGCTGATGGTCAGCGGCCGCAGGCTCGGATACTGCGCAGGGGGACGGTTCCACCCGCAGATCGACCTGCCGGAGAATGCCATGCGGCTCACCGTCGGGCGGGAGCGAATCTACGTCTACGGGGGGGACAACGACAAGGCCACCGCATTGTACATGATTGACCCGAATCGCGGCCACGCCAAGCTCTTCGCCCTGCCGCACCCCGTCGGCGCCGCCTCCGCGGTCGGCGATACGCTCTACTTCTCCGCGGCCAACGATGTCTACCGGCTGGCGCCGGGCGGCGAGATGGACCTGTTCTGCCGCCTGCCGGGCCCGGCCATCACCTCCCTTGCGGCGGCCGGTGACGATGTTCTCTACTTCACCGCAGGCCGGACGTTGTACACATGGCAACTCGGAAAGGTGGGAATTCTCAGCGAAGGCCTCGGCGATGTGGTGTGCTGGCGGGGCGGCGCACTCTACGTTCTCGATACGCAAAAGCAGTTGCTCCTGAAGCTTGAGAATCTCCCCTGCCTTGAAGCGATGCCTCAGGAGACGCCGTAAGCGACGATTCCAGGAAGCGCCGATGCAGGCCTGTCCGGCCGCGCCCATGTCTCTCTGGCCTTTTCTCACTTCTCCCCGGCCGAGGCATCGATGATTCTGCGCTTTGCGCTGCTTTTCCCTTGAGGTCCGTTGTCTCTGTCGGCAGAATGCCAGCCGGCAGCATCGTCCGGTCTCTGGGGACTCCGGCTCGTTTCAATCGATTGACGGGGAATGGCGCGTTATGTGTGGAATATGCGGCATCTGCGGTTCCGGCAGGGCGACCGATCACGAATCCGCCGTGCGTCGGATGCTCCAGGCGATTCAGCATCGGGGGATCGTCGACGGCGCCTGGAGCCATCCCGGGGTGGGATTGGGATCGCGACGTCTGCCCATCATCGACGTGGCTCATTCGGCCCAGCCCCTGTTCAATGAAGACGAGAGCCTGGTCCTGGTCGGGAACGGCGAGATCTTCAA
>JAAYVJ010000393.1 GCA_012517265.1 Planctomycetota bacterium
GATCGACGCGAGAGCCGGTGGAATGAACCCCACCGGCTCTTGTTCTGTCCCAGCGGCAGCGACGAGCGAAGCCATCGACGATCTTCATCAGGCGCCCATGACGGCCCGATGGAACTGGCCTGTCCCCGTCCCCGCCGGACCCGCCCGGAGCGACCGCGGTAGTACGCCGTCCATCCCCAAAGGGCGGGTAGAGAGGACGCAACTTGATCCGTGCGTCCGCGGTGGTGAACTGCCAAGTCACTTTGGAAGCGTCGCGGTTGCGTTGGGTGTTCCAGGCGACCAGTTCTCGGTCGAGAGTCTGGGCATCGCCGGTGCGTCGGGCCAGGCGACCGTGGGCGTTGAGGTTGTAGACGCGGCCTTCCGAGTAGGCGCAACAGGCCCTGGCCCCGGGGTAGGGGTTCTTCCAGGACCGGCCGTTCTCTGTCTGCCACTGGACGACGCCGGCGCGGTCCAGCGCGAACACGATCAGATCCTCGCCGAGGTCGCCTGTGATGTAGATCAGGTCGTCAACGAGGATCGGTGAAGACCAGCCTTGGCCCAGGCCGTCCTTCTTCCAAAGGAGTCTGGGACCCTCCTGCGGCCAACTCGGCAACAGGCCTTTCTCTTGCGAGACCCCGTCGCGTCGCGGCCCACGCCATTGGTGTCATCCCGCTTCCGGCGACGCGATCAGGCCGTCGAGGGAGGCCGCGGCCCATGTGTCCACCGTGATGGCAAGGAGGCAAACCGCCGTCCATCTTGTGAATCGCCGCGCGTCAGGGAATGTCATCTGCGAATTGGCCATCGACGACCTCAATTCTGCACTTGGGAATGGCGGCGAGGAATTGGCCGCCGTAGCGTTTGGTGACGATTCGACTGTCGAGGATGACCACGATGCCGGTGTCGGTCTTGCTGCGGATCAGCCGGCCGAAACCCTGCTTGAACTTGATGATCGCCGAGGGGAGCTGATAGTCGTTGAACGGGTTGCCGCCCAGCTCGCGGATCTGCTCGAGCCTGCCGGCCAGCAAGGGCTGATCGGGCACCGCGAACGGCAGGCGGACGATGATCACGTTGGACAGGGCCTCGCCGGGGACGTCGACGCCTTGCCAGAAACTGTCGGTGCCGAACAGGACGCAGCGGTCGTTGCCCTTGAAGTGGGCGATCATCGCACTGCGGTCCATCTCGGCGCCCTGGCGGAGCAGGGTGAAACCGTTCTCTTCGATCCAATCCTCGATCTGTTCGGCGATGCTGTCGAGCATCTGGTAGCTGGTGAACAGGACGAACGCCCGGCCGTGGGTCCTGTGCACGTACTTCTTGATCGCCTCGGCGGCCGCGGTCAGGAACCCCGGCTCGTTCGGGTTCGGCATGTTCCTCTCGATGAAGAGGGTAACCTGCCTCTCGTAGTCGAACGGCGAGTCGAGCCGCAGGCCGTCGAAATCGGTCAGTCCGATCCGCCTGGCGAAGAACTCGAACCCGTCGCTGATTCCCGTGCTCAGGGTGGCGCTGGTGAGGATCACGGAGTTGTACTTGTCGAGCAGGCAACGCCGCACGTCGGGGCCCACGTTCAAGGGGGCGGCCCTGAGCCGGATGGTGCGGCCGGACTTGCCTTCGGCCTCCACCCAGTAGATGCGCTCGCCCTGTTCCTGCGACAGGAAGCTCTCCAGGTCCGCCATCAGGGCCTCGCAATGATCGACCGAGCGGTCGATCTCGCCCTGTTTGTCCGCGTCCTCGGTCTCTTTGCTCAGCCGGACCAGTTCTTTGCGAAGCTCCTTGAGTCGCGACGAGAGCGTGTCGGGGACGAAACGCGCGGGACACTTGCCGTTGGTTCTGTCTTTTTCGGCGTCGTACCAAGCCTGGACCTTTCGAAAGAAATCGCTCATCGCTTCACTGGTCTGGCCGATCAGCTTGAGCAGGTCGTCGCCATCGGTGTGCGTCAACAGGCCGTGATGGGTGCGGGGATTGTACAGCTCATCGAGCAGGTACTTGGCGCGGTGGTTGGTGATGTCGACGCCGAAATGCTCCTCGGCGGCTCGTTCGAGATTGTGGGCTTCGTCCAGAACGACGGTCTTGTAGTCCGGGAGCAGGCCCATCCCCTGCTCTTTGAGCGTCAAGTCGCTCAAGAGCAGCGCGTGATTGGCGACGATCAGATCGGCGTCCTCCCAACGCTTTCTCGCCTGGGTGTAGAAGCAGCCGCGATAGTGATGGCACTTGCGTCCGCGGCAGTTGCCGTGCTCGCTGCGGACCTTGTCCCACGTCGCCCGGCTGGGCAGGAATGGCAGGTCGCTGAGCGAGCCGTCCTCGGTGGTCAGGGCCCACTGGCGGATGGCGTCGAGCTCCTCCGACGTGGGCCCAAAGAGCGACCGCTGCATGCGATAGGCGAAGTCGAGCCGGCGTTTGCAGAGGTAGTTGCCCCGGCCCTTGGCCAGGACCGCATGGAACGACTGTGGCAGGCACTTCTGCAGGAACGGGATGTCCTTGCGGCTGAGCTGTTCCTGGAGGGTGATTGTGAACGTGCTGACGACGGCTTTCTGGCCTGCCCGGCAGACGTGCTGGATGACCGGGACCAGGTAGGCGAAACTCTTGCCGACGCCGGTGCCGGCCTCGACGGCCAGATGCCGTCCGTCGGCGAAGGCCTTCTCGATGGCGCAGGCCATCCGCACCTGCTGCGGGCGGGCTTCGAAACCCGGCATCGCCTGGGCGATCGGCCCGTGCGGACCCCAGAACTCCTGTGCGTCGGCGGCGTGTCTGTCCTGCATCACCTGAGACCTCGAACCTTGGAAATACAGGGATGATATCGTGGAGGCCCGCGTTCCACAAGCTCGCGCGTTGTCGGGAATCCCGCCGAACTTGCTTGACAGGGCGGGAGTCGTCACTACCATGGCGGCAAACAATCTAGATTCGTGGAGGTCCGATATGAAGCAAGGTGCGACGTGGTTGGTTGGAGTGCTCCTGGTGGGAGCCGGTCTGCTGGCGGATGCCTGGGCGCAGGACGGCGCTCTGACGCCGGGAACGATCGAGAAGATCCGCAGCGATTTCAAAATGGACGCCAACGCCAAGGCGATCCGCAACGCTCTGACGAGCACCGGCCTCAAGGAGATCTCGGAGAACCGCGAGATCCTGGCCGATCACGAGAACAAGTTCAGCCACAAGATCAAGACCGGCGGCATCAGCAATCAGAAAGCCAGCGGCCGTTGCTGGATGTTCGCGGGCTTCAACATGATCAAGCCGGTCCTGATGAACAACCTGGACCTCGACAGCTTCGAGTTCTCCCAGATCTATCTGCAGTTCTGGGACAAGATGGAAAAGGCCAACAAGTTCCTCGAATGCATGATCGAGTTCCGCGACCGCGACATCCTCGACCGCGACATCGTGTTTCTGCTCCAGGACCCCTGTCCCGACGGCGGGTACTTCGAGAACTTCGCGGACCTCGTGGGCAAGTACGGCGTGATCCCCAGGGAGGCCATGGCCGAGACCGCCAGCTCCGAGGCCACGGGCACGATGAACCGCATGCTGGGCCGGCTCCTGCGAAAGCACGCGGCGGAACTCCGCGACATCTACGCCGAGACCGGCTCGCTCAAGCAGATGCGGCTGGCCAAGGAGCGGATGATGGCCGAGGTGTATCGCATGCTCGTTCTCCATCTGGGCGAGCCTCCGGTCGAATTCACCTGGCGGCACAAGGCCAAGGACGCCGACAAGAAGGACGCCGACAAGAAGGCGGATGAAGCTGCCGACGCCAATGAGGCGGACGACAAGTCCGAGAAGAAGAAAGACGACTACGAGGTCCGGCAGAAGTTGAGCGAGCCGAAAACTTACACGCCGAAATCATTCTACGAGGAATGTGTCGGGCTCGATCTTCGTCAGTTCGTCAACATCGGCGACGACCCGATGCGGCCCAAGGGCAGGCACTACGAGATCGACCTGACGAAGAACCTGTACGACGGCCGGAACCTGAATTACGCCAACGTCGACATCCAGACGCTCAAGGATCTGGTGATCCGCGTGCTGCTGGACAACAAGGCGGTCTGCTTCGACGCCGACGTGTCGCCCGATCAGGACAGCGGCAAGGGCATCATGGCCCGGAACCTGTACGACTACGAGTCGGTCTACGGCCTGGAATTGGATCTGACCAAGGCGGAGCGTCTGAGCTTCCGCGACGGCTCGATCAACCACGGCATGATCTTCATCGGCGTGGATCTCCGCGACGGCAAGCCGATGAAGTGGCTGGTCGAGAACAGTTGGGGCTCCGATCGCGGCAGCGGCGGCCTCTGGACCATGTACGACGACTGGTTCGAGGACAACGTGTACAAGATCATCGTCCACCGCGACTATGTGCCGCAGGAGATCCTGGACATCCTCGACCAGCCGGCCAAGAAATTGCCCGTCTGGGACCCGATGTGGTGACAGAAGACCGGGCAAGCGGGCGGAACGAAGCCCTCGGATTGAAGACAGGTGCCTCGCGGCCGGCTTATCGGCCGCGAGGGTTGCCCGCGACGCGGGATCGCGTCGCACCCGAGGCGCTGCCGATGAGGCCCTGAATGCCGCTTGGAGTGTAAGAGCCGCCTGGCATGGAGGAGCCCCCCATGCCGTAGCCGCCGGTTCCCATCGTCGGATGGGCGTACATTCCGCCGAAGCCCATGATCGGAAGCCCATAATTCGCCGGCGGGGCCGTCAGATCGCGGATGTCGTAGACTCGCGTTTCGAATCTGGGGGCTGGCAGGGCGGCGACTGTGCCGAGGGTAACGACGCCCCCCTGGACGGTGTAGCCGACTTTGTCGGTCGACCCGGCCGAGAGAGAGTTCGCCAGCATGTCCAGATACTGCCGGACGCGAAGCCCCGCCATGCCGTCGAGGCCGATGGGCGTGTCGCGATAGATCCCCGCGCCGTCGAGGCTCCTCCAGAGAACGACGATATTCAGCGGCGGCGTGGTGCAGTTTCGCAGGATATCGACCGCTTCGCTCAGGGGCATCTCCGGCGTGAATGAAGCGGGCGTCCGCAGGACTGGTTTGGGGGCCGGGTTGGGGATGGTCTGCCCCACAGAGCGAACCGCTGTATCCCCTTGCACCGTCCGGGGGCCTGGGGAAGACGGGGCCTGCGGCTCCGCGGCCCACGCCAGGGAAGACGGGATTGTCATGCCGGCCAGAAGGGCCACTGTGTTTCGGACGACCGACCGCCAGAGTCCTTTGCGCATCCTCAACCTCCCGACTCGCCATTGAGCTTCGATCAGCAAGGCGGACCTTGCCTTGCGCAGCCCCATTAGACGACAGTCGCCCGCGTGACAGCAAGGAAAAAACGCCAGACTGCAATCAGCCGGGGATTCCGTAGGGATCGATGACAACCGTGCCGCCGGCTCTCTCGACGCGAACCGGAATGGCGGCCTTTGTGCTGTCGTGCGCGAGCCTCTCGATGTCGTCTTTGAGGCATTCAGGAACATAGCGTGAGCAGTCAGACAGGAGTTTGAGACTGCGCGAGTACAAGATCACCATCTGTTCCATGGCAGCACCCTCCGAGGCGTTCTGTGCTTTGTGCGCGCGTGGCCGGAATTGCTGATCCATAACCCAGAGTCCTCATCAGAAGTATCGCATCGGTTTCAGGACGACATCGGTCCTGAAGGGCAGATCATCAAACGCAGAACCATTGTACCGGATGTACGCAGGGATTCCAACCCCCTGGATGTGAAGGGCCATTTGGCAATCGCCCGAACGTCCGTGGACGGCGGAGGCGGAGGGTGGTTGCGCCCGAAGGGGGACCGGGCTATTTCGTGACCGACTTGAGCGGCAGCATGTCCTCGGATTTCTGCAGGGATTCCGCCTTGGCGGTGATGACATGCGGAGCCGTTCTGATATCCTCGAGCGTCCGGCCGGCTGCGCTCACGACCTTCGTGTTGGATTCCTGGGCGACGATTCGCTCCAGCAGGGCGACGGTCTCCTCGCTCGGGTAGTTCTTCAAGGCCTCGATGGCCGCGGTCCGGCCGTATTCGGCGGATACCTCCTTGTTGCCCGCGGCTGCGTAGAGAAGTTGGCTGTAGGCCTCAGGACTGCTGATCCGGGTGATCGCACTATAGGCGTTGGAGCTCTCCCCAGGCGTTGTCGCCTCGAGCCTCTGCATGAGGTGACTGATGCATCGGGCATCGCCCACGTTCGCCAAGGCATCCACGGCGGCCTGTTGGAGGCTGTTCTGGGGCGTCGAGGCGACGTCGCCGGCCAACGACAGCAGGGCGTCGGTGGCGTCGGGCGATTCGATGCTCCTGACCAATTGAGCTATCCGGTCCGTCTCGATCTCGGTCGTTGCAGCCTCGTAATGGGCGGCGATCTCGTCGAGCACGGGGGTGTCGGCCATCCTGGCCAGCGAGACGCTGGCGGCCCTGGCAACGGTCGGGTCGCCGGTCTGGGTCATGGTCTCGAGCAGGAGAGGCCAACTGTCATGGTTGGTGATGGCCGAGAGCTTGCGGCCGAGTTCTTCCTTGTAGGCTCCCTCCTTGACCTGCGCGAGCGTGTCGAGCAAGGCGGCAGTCGCCGTCGGCGTGCCGATTCGGGCCAGGGCTTCAGCGGCCCACAGGCCGGCTTCGCCTCCGGCGTTGACGAGGTCGTTGAGGCTGACCACGGCCAGATCCCCCAAGGCCACGAGTTCGCCGAGGCAGTCTTTAATTCGGTTGTGGTCTCCGTCCTCGACGGCGAGGGCCAGGAGCGCTGCGATCTTCTCGGCTCCCTGCAATTGCTCGATGGCCGCCATCCGGTCGGCCCGGTCGGCTACGGCGGTTCGAACGGGTTCGTCGCCTGCCGAGACTGTCTGGGCCGTCTGATCGCCGCTCGGGCTGTCGTCGCCAGTCTTGTGAGAGCGAACGGCTGGCTTGGGCATACCGCGGGTGCTATCGGTCGCCGCGACGTCCGACGCCGGTTCGTCCGTGCGAGCGCCGGGCACGGTCTGCCGTTGCGCCGGTTGAGAGCCTCGCGGGTCGGGGCGTTCCTTCCTGATGGAATTGTCAACCACGTACAGCAGTACCAACGCGGCAAGAATGCACGCAGGGTAGAGCAGCAGCGCCGGATCGAATCTCTTGCGATTCCTGAGTCCGGCGGTGAGTGTTGGTTCCAACGACTCCTGTTTTCGCTTCTTGGAGGGGGCGACTCTCATGGCGATCTCGCAAATCTAAGACCGGTTGGCCCGACTTGCGCCGGGCCAACCGGGGATTCCGTTCATTCGATTAGGGTTTGCCGTACGTTCCTGCACGAACCTTGGCCATTTCCTGGGTCGTGAGCACATCGTTGAACACGACCACCTCATCCATCAGCCCAGGCAAGGAACCCCACCAGGAACCTTCCCAGCCGCCGATCATCAGCGGGGTCTTGTTGACGACCATAGCGGAGAAGTTCGTCTTCTTCGCGTCGGTTCCCAGGATGGCACCGGCGGTGTCATCCCAGATGCGGATGGTCCCGGTGTGCGTGGCGTCGTCGAAAGTCGCGGAGATGTGGTACCACCGCCCGGCCACGACGTAGGAGTCGTGGATGAGTTGCTCGGCGCCGGCATAGAGAGAGATCCGCCCCCCCTTGTCGCACGAGACCCCGTAGGAGATTGTCCCGGCATCGGGATTCATTTTTGTGACCAGCGGCCAAGCATGGGTCATGTTCGGAATCTCGTCGAAGTAGACCCAGAAGCAGATGGAGAGCTTCTTGTTGGCTTTGCCGCTCTTGCCGGGGAAGTTGGCCGCAAGGTTGGCGTCGGGGATGGACAGCCAGTTGCGGTCGGCCCAGGACACTGCGGTCTTGAATCGAGCAGCGGATTCTCCCTCCTTGAAGGACACTGTGTCGGCGACGACCGCATTGTTCTCGTTGGCCAGCGTGTTGGTCCCGAGGCTGTCCAAGGTCAGTTTTCCACCTTCGAATTTCCACAGAGCCACAGCGTTGGGGTCCTTGGTGAAGTCGTTGCCCGGCAGGGTCACGCTGTATGTGGCAACCAGGGTCAGATTGGCGTAGGTCTGGTAACCGCGGAGCATGACGTACCAGGTGGCGGCGGCGGGGTTGGCGACCTCGACCGTCTCGTTGTTGCCGATGAGGTACGGACGATAGTCGTAGCTCGTCAGCGTGGGCTTGGAGCCCTTGCGGACGTAGAGGTCCACGTCGCCGGTGCCGCCGGAGGTTGCGATGGTCAGAAGGTCCTGGCCTGCGGGAACCACGATCTTGTAGAACTTCTCGCTGGCCGAGGCGCCGGACAGGCCGGTCACCGCCACACCGTTCTGCAGCACCGTGACTTCCTCGGGAACCGGCGTGTAGGTCCCCTTGAGGGTCAAGCTGGCGTAGGCGACATAGCCTCGGACCATGACGTAGTAGGTCGCGGCCGTCGGATTGTCGATCGTGACGGTCTCGTTGTTGCCGCTCAGGTACGGCCGGTAGTCCCACTCGGTCGTGCTGGGCTTGGAGGTCTTGCGGACGTAGAGGTCGGCGTCGCCGGTGCCTCCGGCCATGACGATTTCGAGCTTGGACTGGCCGGCCGGCACGACGATCTTGAAGAACTTCTCGCTGCCTGCGTCGCCCGCCAGACCGGTGACCGTCACGCCGTTTTGCAGCTCGACGACCTCGTCGGGGATGGTGCCGCCGCCGTAGGTGGCCAGCAGGGTCAGGCCGGAGAAGGTCTGATAGGCGCGAACCATGATGAACCAGGTGCCCGCGGGGGGATTGTTCACGGTGACGGACTCATTGCTGCCCGGGAGGTACGGCCGGTAGTCGAATTCCGCGGTCGTCGGCAAAGAGCCTCTGCGGACGTACAGATCGGCGTCGCCGGTGCCGCCGGAAATCGCGATCTCCAGCTTCGTCTGGCCAGCGGGGACTTCGATCTTGAAGTACTTAGCGCCGCCCTGGCTGGCGGAGATGTCTTTGACGGCCACGCCATTGGTCAGCAGGATGACGGCGTTGCTGACGGAGTAGTCCGCCAGGAGGGTCACGCCGCTGTAGGCGGTGGTGCCGCGAATCATGACGTACCAGGTGCCGGGGACGGTGCTGCCGCCGATGCTGATGCTCTCGGTGTTGTTCGCCTGGATCGGCCGATAGTCCCAACTCGATGTCGTGGGCTTACTGCCTTTCTTGATGTACAGATCGGCGTTGCCAGTTCCGCCGGACATGCTGAACAACAGGGTATCCTGCCCGGCGGGCACGACGATTCGGAAATAGGTCGTGCTGTTCAGGGCGCCGGCCAGGTTGTTCACCGGGACGCCGTCTTGGAGCAGGAGCACGTCGCTGTAGGTCGCCTTGAGCGAGACGCCGGTATAAGCGGCGTAGCCCCGGACCAGGATGTACCAGGTGCCCGCGACGGGGTTGTTGACGCTGACTGTCTCCTCGCTGTTGGCCAGGGCGGGGCGGTAGTCGTAGCTGGTCGTGGTCGGACGAGATCCGTACTTGACGTACAGGTCGGCGTCGCCTGTGCCGCCCGACATGGCGATTTCGAGGCTTGTTTGGCCGGCGGGCACTTCGATGCGGTAGATTCTCTCACTCTCCTGGGCGCCGGAAAGACCGGTGACGGCCACGCCGTTCTCCAGGGGCGTGCCGGGCACGCCGCCGAAGCTCGCCTGCAGTGTGATGCCGGCGAAGGCGTTGTAGCCTCGGACCATGATGTACCAGGTCGCGGCGGCGGGGTTGTTGACGCTCACGGACTCGTCGTTGCCGAAGAGATAGGGTCGGTAGTCATAGCTCGACGTTGTGGGCAGGGCGCCCTTCTTGACATACAAATCGGCGTCGCCCGTGCCGCCGGACATGATGATCTCCAGCTTCGTCTGACCGGCGGGGACCAGGACGCTGAAGTACACCTCCGCGGCCGCAGCGCCGGAGATGCCGGTCACGGCCACGCCGTTGGTCAGCGGCGTAATCGTCAGCGCGGCCGAGTATTCGGCCAGCAGTTTGACGTTGGCGTAGGCGTTGTAGCCCTTGAGCATGATGTACCAGGTGCCGGCGGCGGGGTTTTCGACGGTGACCGTCTCGTTGTTTCCGACCTTATAGGGCCGGTAGTCGTAGCTGGTGGTCGTAGGCTGCGAGCCTCGGCGGACGTAGAGATCGACATCGCCGGTGCCTTCGGATGTGCTGATTTCCAGCTCGTCCTGGCCGGCGGGAACCTCGATCTTGTAGAACTTCTCGCTGCCGGCCGACCCGGAGATCCCGGTGACCGCAACGCCGTTGGTGAGGCTGGTCTGGGCGAAGGCCGTCGTGGCAAGCAGGCCCAGCAGCGCGACCAAGATTGCGAAGCTCTTGGCGTTTCGAATGTTCAGGCTGTCCATTTTGTACTCCTCTCTAGAAGGGGTTCGTACAGATTCCATTAAATGCTCTACTGAATGTCGGATCGTTCGTTGTGCAGCATGAACGTTGCACGGGGGCTGATTCATGGGGCTGATTCCATAGTCTTCCTCCTTCCCGACAGACTGACGGCCCACCCAGATTCCTCGCCGGGACGCTTGTTGCGCCAGACGAATCTCCGGTCCGAGAAGATATGAGGACGGAGGCCTCTGATGGCCGAGGGTGATGATGGACTGGACGTCTAGAAAACAACACATCGTAGAATTCCGCGCACTTTCGGCGCTCAAGGGTCAAGCCGCAAGTTTGGCGGGCCTGCAGGCTTGCACTACCCTAAAATTCAACGCTGGTTGTTTGTCGGCAATTATGATTATAGTACCTTGCCCCCTCCATGTCAAGCGTGCGTCCCGAAAGAAATATCTTTTTTCCGATCCGCCCCGCGGAGTCCGGCGTCCGGTAATGCCGGGGGGCTTCGACTCCCAGCCCATCGGCTTCCCTCGTCTTCCCGGGCTGTCAAGTTGACAGTAACCATCCAGACCGCGTGCAGAAACGACAGGCAGCGGGTTGGGTCTATCCCCGGCAAGGAAGGCTTGAGCGAGGCTGCGATCGTTGACGTCTGCCTGGCACACAGTTTGCTAAATAACCATTCGGATTTGGAATCAGCCGCAATGCGTGCGGCGAATGAGAAAGGAGGTACGTGAGTATGCTGGTGGATCAGTGGTTCCCGTTCTTCGATGTCGGAAAAACCCTGGAGGAAATGGACCGGGCGTTCGGCCACATGGGCAGACCGTTGGGTTTGCGGAGCGTCCCTCGCGGCACGTTTCCCGCCATCAACATCTATCAACAGGACGACGCGATCCTGTTGATGGCCGAAGTCCCGGGCGTCGAGCCGGACAGCCTGGAGCTCACCGTGCTGAACGACTCCGTCACCCTCAAAGGCCGGCGGGAGGAAAAGGATATTCCGGAGAACAACCGGTTCTATCGAAGGGAACGGCCGCAGGGCCCGTTCGCCAGGACTGTGACGCTGCCGGCGGCGATCAATTCTGATTCGGTCAAAGCTCAGTACGTCGACGGCGTGCTCACGGTCCGCATGGAGAAAGCGGAATCGGCCAAGGTTCGTAAGATCGCCATCCAGTCGTGACCGAGGAAAGCATCACGTTCCGTGGTAGAGCAGGGATCTGCAGGAGGTCTGAGAATATGGTTGTGGAACAGAAGATCTCAAAAGTGGAACAGCCGCAGGTGACGCGTCGTGCCGACGAGGAGCGACGGTTTCAACCTGCCACCGACATCATCGAAACGGCAGAGTCGGTCGTGCTGAGACTCGATATGCCCGGCGTGTCGAAGGAGAACGTGGATCTGACCGTCGACAAGGACACGTTGACCATCGTCGGCAAGACGCGTCCCGAGGAGTCGTGGGAGGCTGTCTATCGAGAAACCTACATCGGTGATTATCAGCGGCAGTTCACGCTGACGAC
>JAAYVJ010000394.1 GCA_012517265.1 Planctomycetota bacterium
CTCGACGTGCTCGCCTGCGTTGTCCAGAGCGCCGCTGTACTGACCTGCGACCGGCAGGCCCGGGCCGTACCTGCCCTCGAATGCCGCGAGGTCCTGCACGGCCAGGCAATAAGCGCCCGGCGCCAGTTCGAAGCTCGGAAACGTCAGCTCGATCCCGTCGGTGAAGCGAACGAGATGCAGGTTGACCGCGCCGGCGCCGACGTTCGTCAGCTCGATGTACTCAGTGTTCGGGTCGGCCGGATGGTACATGATCTCGCTGATCCGCACGTTCTCGGCGACCGGCCCGACCGCGAAGACCGCGTCGTTCGACGCGCTCCACCGGTTCGCGTTCAAGGATCGCGCGATGATCCTCGCGCTCTGCGTGAGGGAAATCGGCCCGGCGTACTGGAAGACCCGCGGGGCCGCGGTCGCATTGGCGGTCTCGGTGGCCGTCAACTCCGCGCTGATCAGGAAGTCTGAGCTGGTCGTCGAGACGTTCATCGCGTGGATCGCCAGGATGTTGTCGCCCGGGCGAAGAAGCGAGCGGAGGTCCGCGATCTCGATGCTCTCGAAGGCCACGGCCGCCGCGTCGTCGTGCTGCCCGCCGGCGACCGAGTTCCATGCGGGTTCGCCCGTGAAGTTCCGCCTGGCGATCTCGACGCCGTTGAGGTACGCGACAAAGCCGTCGTCGTAACGAACCCTCAACGCGCCCTTGGCGATGGTTTCGAGATTCCCGGTGAATCGGAATGGAATCCGGACGAGGCAACTGGCGTTCTTGCCGTACATCTGGGCGCCGACGTCGAGGCTGAAGTAGTCCTCGTAGCCCGTGCTCCGCTCGAAGCCGATGCCGCCGGGACCGCCGGTCGAGACGGTCCACGCGGAATCGTCGAACGCCCGGCCGCCCCGCCATGCGTCGTCGACGGTCCTGGCGGGCACGAGCGCCCGCTTCAGGGCGTTCTCCGCGACCAGGGCCGTGCCGGCCGCCTGGGGGCTCGTCGCCGGCTTGGGATCCGAGCCGTCCATCGTGTAGTAGATCGTCCCGGGGCCGCTCATGGTCAGCGAGAACCCCGAGGCGACCTGTCCCCCTTGCCGGTTGAACACAGGCGGCGCCGGCGCCATCTCGACGGCGATCTGCCCGTCCATCCACGCCAGGCGGTTGGCGAGCCACGACTGCATCCAGGCGATCTCCTCCCGGAAGGTCTTGGCGATGTACCAGTTGGGCCAGACGTACTGGCCGAGAATTCGCCAGCGATTGAAGTTCCGCGCCGCGGGTTCATCGAGCAATGTGGCGTAGTCCTCGACCATGCCGATCAAGCGGTCCGTCGCGAACAGGCCTCTGCGCAACGCGAACCATCGGTCGGCATACTGCAGCTTGAATTGCGGGTCCTCGAACAGCCGACGCCAATAGGGGTAATCGCCGTCGCCGAGCTGGCTGAAGTACCAGCCCGTCGCCAGCCAACCGCTGAGATAGTCCGCGTTGCCCAGCGAAAGGTTGTAGTCCCAGGCCGGGCCCATGGCCAGCTTGCCGCCGCGATCCTTGTGCATGTACGTGCTCAGCCGGAAACCGTCGATGTTCTTGGTCAGCTCGACGAGGATGTGCAGGTCGATGAAGGAGCCAACGTCGATGTACTTGGCATATCCGTTGACCGGGTCGGCGAACGCCGAGCCGTACAGCGCGGCCTCGAACGAATTGACGTAATTCCGAATCCAGTCCCTCTGGGCCTGCGTCAGATCCTGTCCGTTGGGGTCCTGGTAGATCAGGTTCTGCCCCCGACTGGTGCCGAACGACACGTCGTCGTTGTCGAACTTGTCCTTCTTGATGATGTAGCCGCCGGTGATCTCGGGCTCGGCCTGGTCGCCGGGCTCCAGCTTCGCGATGTCGACGCGGTGGGGCCCGATCTTGATCTTCTCCATGAGGACGTACACGCCGACGTAGTCGTTCATGGTCACGACCGAGTCGTCGGCGTTGAGGAACAGCTCGACGTAGCGGGTGCGCGGCGCGTAGCGGCCCATTTCGTTGGCCCAGCGGTAGCTCAGGACGTTCCGCATGAGCGACTTGTCCGAGTACGGACCCTGGAGCACCCAGTCCGATTCCTCCGGCAGGCCCAGAATGGAGACGTCCTCGTCGTCGCCCCGACTGTCCTGCGTCTCCAAGTGATACTGGTGCTTGGGGAATCCCTCGGAACTCTTGCCGCGGACGTTGAGGGCCCCCGGGCCGCCGAAATCGGGCGAGCCGGTGATCCTGGCCCGGCCTCCTTCGCCCACGTCGATGAAACAGCCATACACCGGCACCGGCGAGCGGGACACCCCTTTGCCGAACGTGTCCACCACCGCGATCGCCAGAGGCGAGCTGAACGTCTGAAGATCCCTGCTGATGAACACGTATCGCTCCGCGAGGATCTCGCTCCGCCGCCATCCGGACTTCCACGCCATCGCCTTGAGAGAGACCGTGCTGCCGATGACCAGCGGCGTGGTGTAGAGCTTGCCGGTCGGGTATCCCCGGGCCTCGCTGAACGGATCGGTCCCGTCGGTCGTGTAGTAGATCGAAGCCCCTTGCGTCGCGGTGGTCAGCGTGACGGTGACCGGCTCGGTGCAGACCCGGCTCGTGACGTCGAACTGCGGGGCCGCGACGACGCCTTCATAGACCAGGACGTTGGAGAACCCGGCCGTCGGATAGCCGAAGGACCGCAGGTCCGTGCCGCCGTCGGGGTAGCGTCCGAACGAGACATCCGGCTCCTGCGGGCCGAACGACAGACTGTCGAGCATCGTCACGCCGTCGGGGGCGAACAGAGCGAGCACCTCCCCTTCGCTGCTGAGGCGAAAACCCGCGTGCAGGCCGGCATCGGCGATGTCGCCGTCGGCCCAGATCAGCAGATAGCCCCGGGCGGCAAGCGTCGTGGCCGCGGGATCGCCGGAGGGGATTTGCCACTTGGTCGGGCGGGTCAGATCGTCCGTCAGATAGCATCCGGCGACATCGACAGACGAGTTGCCGCGATTGTAGAGCTCGATCCAGTCCTCGTACTGCCACTGGGGATCGCGGGCGTCGTTGCGGTTGGAGGCCAGCGCCTCGTTGATCGAGATCGACATGCGGACTCCGCCCGCCCCCTGGGCCAGACCCGTGTTGCACAGACCCGCGACGAACAGCGCCAGCAGGAGCCCTCGACATGCCGTTTTGCTCACCATCCACCGACTCCCACTGATCGACGCTCAATCCAACGGAACCGGGGCATACCCCCATGGCCCAGCCCATACGCCCACGCCCGGACCGGACCGGTACCTCTCTATTCTACCCGATTTGACAGGCCCAAATCAAGCGACAAACGGTCTTCACGCGTGGGCTGAGAGCCCACGCGTTATCGCTCTTCTTGCCCGGCGTCGGAACTGCGATTTGCCGGCGTACCCTCTCGTCTATTTTCCCGGACTGGGAGCTGCGGCTTGCCAGTTGGTCGGGTCGTTGCCGGAACGGTCCGGAGCGACGGCGATC
>JAAYVJ010000395.1 GCA_012517265.1 Planctomycetota bacterium
CGGCACAAGACCCGAGGCTTCCGCCAGAGACTGAAACTCAAGGTGCGAGAGCAGACGGAAACGAACGTCCACATCCATGCCGGCCAGAGACTGCCCATCCCACCTGCGAATCTCGTAGAACTGAATCCCATCGACGCATCCCGATGCCGGATCGTATTTCTCCGCGGACGACAGGGCGAGCAGGTTGCCGTCCGGCAGCGGGAACTCCCCGAGCTTGCGCCGTTCGCCGGTCACGCCCAGCAGCCGCACCGGCGGGTTGTGCAGCGTGCAGATGAACCGCCCGGTCGGCGACAGGTGGGCGCGAATCGCCTGGAGGGCCTGCCGCTGTTGAGCCGGATCGACAATCTCGGCAAAGGAGTGGAACGGGATGAAGATCAGGTCGAATTGTCTGCCGAGGGAGAGCTTACAAACGTCGGCTTCGACCACTTCCGCCGAGAGCCTCCGTTCTCGGAGCTTGCCGCGGAGGATTTCCAGCATCCCGGCCGAACTGTCCACGCAGGTCAGATCGATCCCGGCCTCCAGCAGCGGCAGGGACACGCGGCCCGTGCCGCACATCAGCTCCAGCACCGGCCCCCCGGCCCTCTTCGCCTCCTCCAGGAAGAACGCAAGATCGAACTCCGACTGCACGTACGCGTCGTACAGATGTGCGACTCGATCGTAGTCCATCGCAGGCATACGCTCTCCTATCGGTTTGGCTGGCCCGGCGGCGGAAAGGAGGCCGCGGCGTCGTCGAGCACGAGGAGCCAGTCGTGTCCCCGGCCAGAGCTGGGCGGGACGAACGTCTGGATGCCGGCGGTATCGGTGGTGTGCAAGGGCTTGGCGATGCCCTCGCGCGGGTCGAACCAAGTCTCGCGAATCCGCGGCGACCGGATCGCGTCCATGCGGACCGTGAACGGCTCTCCCCGCGGCGAATAGACGAAGGCGAAGGAGCCGTCGGCCGCTCGCGCCGCCCGGATCTTGGCTCCGCCGCAGGCCGGTCCATCCAGAACGATCGACGGATCGGGAACCAGCTTCTGGAAGGGCCGGGATTCGAACAGCCTGCGAACGTGGATCATCTGCGACGCGCCCGGGCGGTCGAGCGCCTCGTACCACGGCGTGGACGCCCAGAGCACCGGCTTTCGCCCCGGCTGCCACATCTGCCAGATATTGCCATTGCCGTAGGTGTGTCCGCAGGCGCCCGCCAGAAGCGACCAATAGGCCGCCTGACGAACGTCGTAGTCGTCGAAACGCTGCCCGGGGTCCGCGTTGGCGTTGTAGAAACCGACCGGGATGTCCTCGTAGCGGGGCTCGCCGTCGAGCGTGGGCTTGGCCGGCGTCAGGCGATAGTCCCGCTCGGCGAACAGCCCGTTGTCGTGGTCGCGGGCGGCGTGCGAGGACTGGTACATGTTGAAATCCAGCCAATCGGCCTCGTGGAAGAAGTCCGAGGACAGACCCGGGCCGCGAGGATGATACGTGATCAGGTGGCTGCCGCCGTCGCCCGCCCTCAATCCATCAGCGATGGCTCCAAGGATGGATCGCTCGCCATTGTCGCCGGGATTGTGGTCGCCGCCGAGAATCCAGACGATCGGGGCTTCCTTGTACCGCAAGCCCAGAAAGCGGCCGTAGATCCGTGCGTTCGGCGGATTGAAGACTCCGGAGCCGGTCTTCCAGTACTTGCCCCACGTCGGCAGCATGCCGATGAACAGACCCAACTCGCGAGCCTTGTTGACGACGTAATCGACGTGCTGGAAGTAGTCCTCGTTCGGCATGGTCGGATCGTTGTTGATCAGCGGCTTGTGACCGTAGGCGTTCGGCGTGTCGAGCCCGTCGAGCTCGGCCAACACGACCGCCTGAATGACGGTGAAGCCTTTGGCCGCACGGTCCGCGAGGTATCGGTCCGCTTCTTCGCGATTGAGCCTGTGGAACAGCTCCCATGCGGTGTCGCCCAGGTAGAAGAACGGGGTGCCGTCCGTGTATTCCAGATACCGATGGCTCTCCGAGACGCGAAGTCCCCGGGCTTCACCGGCCGTCGCAGCGGCCGCCAAGACCAGGATCGCAACGCTTGCGGCGAAGATCCGCACCTCCGTCACTGTCTTAGCCATTCTCGTTCCCCTCTTCATGCAATCCCTTCTTTGATCTTCGCGTAGAGCAACTGATCGAGAACCCGGCCGTTCTTGAAGGCGCCGGCCCGAAGCCGTCCTTCTCGCGCGAAGCCCGCTTTCTCCAGAACGCGGATCGAAGCGACATTGCCGTCGAAGACCGCGGCGGAGATCCGGTAGACCTCCAGGTGCTCAAAAGCCCACGCGGTGAAACGACGCACGGCTTCGGTCATGATCCCCCGGCCCCAGAACGGCTCGCCCAGCCAGTAGCCAAGTTCGGCGCTGAAACGGTGGACGTCGTCGCCGAAGTCCAGTCCGATGCCGCCGATCGCCTCGTCCGGCGTGGCGATCGCGAAGACCGTCCGCGGGTCCTGCCGGCAGGCGACCGAAAGGAACGCGCTCGCGTCGGCGGCTCTGTACGGAAACGGAAAGCGGTCCCGCAGCCACGTCGCGACCTTGCGGTTGTTCGCATGCCGGACGATCGCCTCCGCATCCTCGCTCGCCCAGTCCCGGATCACATATTCGCCAAGCTCGATTCTCATACCGATTCAGCGGCATGATAGCTTCGCGAATGGAACAGGGCAACCGCTTTCACTCTATTCCCAGCCGCCTGTTCTCGCGGAGCAGCCGGACCGCCTCCGCGACCCGCTTGCGACGCGTCTCCTGTCGTTTGGCGGTCCCCACCCACCCGATGAAATGCTTGCGATAACACGGAGCCAAGCTCTCGAAGTTCGATCGGGCCCGTTCGTCCTTCGCCA
>JAAYVJ010000396.1 GCA_012517265.1 Planctomycetota bacterium
CAGGCGACGCAGATGGGCCGGGAGATCGGCGACGTCCCGGTTTCGGGCGATTCTCCGCAAGGACGCGCCAGCCGCGAGGCGAAGGAACGCCTGGATCAGGCGGTCGATGCCATGAAGGAGTTCGAAGAGCGGCTTGCGGACGCACGATATGGGCCCGGCGGCGGATCTGAGTCTGAGGGCCTGGCCGACCCGGCCGATTCCGCGGCCAAGCGGCTGGCCGAGGCGTCGCAGGCGATCCGTCGCGGACTCGCAAGCGAGAAGGGCGACCCGCTGGACGAGGCCCGCCGGATGGCGGCACAACTGGCAAAGGACGCAGAGACATACGACGAGTCGCTCGGCGAGACCGAGAAACAGAAGATGCAGGATCAACTCAAGGCCGCCGAGCGGCTGCTCGAGAGCATGGCCGGGGCGCAGTGGACTTCGATGTTCAGCGGGGGCGGCCCTGGCGCCGGCCACACGTTCACACGCGACCCGCACACCTCGCCGGCGGATGCGGCTCGCCTGCTGGCCCAGCAGTTCTGGTCGATGGCACTGAAAGACCGGAATCGACGGACTCGGCCGGTGGAGCAGGAGTCGTCCGACGTGGAGTTCTTCGAGGCCGAGACCGACTTCTTCGAAACCGCGGCCCAATTCGGGTCGCAGGACGGCGGGAAATGATCTTCGAGAGCTATCCGGGACATCTCGTTGCCTTGGGTCTGGTGGCGGCGACCGCCTGTGTGATTCTGTTCGCCTTTCGCGCAGGGCCATTGCGGACGCCGCAACGGAGCAGGCACCGCCGGCTCGTGACGGTTCTGCACTACGCCGCGATTCTGGCGACGCTCGTCATTCTCTGGAATCCGTCTGCCTGGCGGAAGAAGGAAGCCTTCGGCAGGAATACCGTTCTGGCAGTCTTCGACACCAGCGAGAGCATGTCCGTCGCGGACGAAGGCCCCCAGTCCCGTCTCGACAGATCGCTGAGCCGATTCGCTGAGTGCTTCGACAAAGGGGGGGACGAGGGGCCCCAATACCGGGTCTACGGCTTCGACGACCGGGCCTATCATTGCGGCTCGTCCGGCCTGCTGCGACGGTGGGGCTCGCGAAGCAATCTGCACGAGGCGGTTTCGCTGATCGCGGATTGCGCCGTTTCGCAGTCTCAGGACGGGATGCCCGACAAGCCGTCGGGAGTGGTGGTCTTCACGGATGGCCGGGCCGAGGATCGGGACCCGCGGCACTATCTCCCTGCTTCGTGGGAGGACCTGCCTATCCTGGTCGTTGGCGTGGGGGCTCGCATCGCCCGGCCGGACCTGGCGATCGAGACCATCGCGAGCCCGGCGGTCGTCTGGGTCGATGCCGCGTACGACGTGGGGGTCGTCGTGTCGGCGGCCAATGCGCCGAACGCCCCGACCACGCTCGAGATGCTCTGTGACAACGTGGTCGTCGAGAAGCGGCAGATCAAGGGGGAGGAGTTTCAGGCAAGCGACTCCGGTGTCGTGCAGGCGACGGTCGAGTTCTCCCTCCCACCGCAGCAACTCGGCGCGCACGTGCTCACAGCGCGTGTGCAGCCGGGCAAGGGCGAGATCAACCTGAGCAACAACACTCGCACCACATCGGTCGAGGTGATGCAGGATCGCCCGCTGCGGGTCCTGCTGTACACGCAGTGGGCGAACTTCGATATCGGCAAGATCCGCCAGGCGCTGGCCCGCGACAAGCACATTCGGCTGGACCTGGGCTTCGACGTGATCAAGAACAAGCCGCTGTCGGATCGGGCGACGCAGGCCACAGGCTACAAAACGCTGTCCGATTTCCGCACGGCCAAAGACGACTACGATGTCATCATCAGTGGTTCCTCGTCCATCGATTTCAAAGAGAACGGTCTGTACGATTTCTTCGCCAAACGAGGCGGCGGCCTGATCCTCCTGCCGGGCGAGACGGTGCACGCCCTGGCGACGGACAGCCAAGGTCGCGGCCTGTCCTCATTGCCGATCCTGTTCTCCCGGCAGGACCGCAGCGCGTCCCCTGTCGAGGGGATCTCGCCTCCGACGAGGGTGTGGCC